>CAWUOD010000405.1:0-3760 GCA_963923115.1 uncultured Singulisphaera sp. | reverse complement strand
GTGAGGATTTTTTGGGAAAATTGGCGTAGAACATTGGGAATTGAAGAGGTTTGGGGAGCTGTTTATGGGCGAGATGGCGGAAAACTTATCCCAAAATTCCCTTGTTTATCCCGCGGACCGACGCATTCGGATTTATGTGAATTTCAAGTTTGCATGTGGGGCAATGGTTCTTGGAATTGTGCCATTGATTGCCGCTTGGGGATGGTGGATGCTTTGGGGACTTCCCGAGCTGAATTACGCCCGACAAACGCCCGGGTTGACAGGGGATAACCCCTTCGGTTTTCCAGTCTGGTTGCGTGTTGGCCATTTTGTGAATTTATTTCTTATGGTGATGCTCATTCGAAGTGGGCTTTCCATTTTGATGGATCATCCAAGGCTATATTGGAATGATCATTGCACACCGGGTTCGGAATGGATTCGATTCACCCCTCATGTTGTACCCAAGGACAGGGTTTGGACGGCCAAAGACGATAGCCGCTACATTTCTCCATGGTTTGCGCTTCCTGGTTTTCGTCACACCATTGGAATCGCAAGGCATTGGCACTTTTTAAGCGCTTTTTTTTGGTTGGGCAATGGACTGGTATTTGTTGGTTTGCTATTTGCAACCAACCAGTGGAAGCGGCTTGTTCCACAGAATATGGACATATTCGTGGAAGCATGGAAGGTTTTTGTTCATTACAGTACATTTAATATGCCAAATGAGCCTGATGGTTTTTACCAATACAACCCTTTGCAACAGCTTTCCTATTTTGGGGTTGTATTTCTGATCGCCCCAATTTCCTTTCTGACGGGTTTGGCGATGTCTCCCGCGATTGACAATTGGGCTGGTTGGTACCCGAAATTGTTCGGGGGCCGTCAATCGGCCAGGTCCATCCATTTTTTGGCCCTTTGTTCCTATCTTGGATTTCTCGTGCCCCATGTGGGAATGGTCATCCTGACTGGGTTGTGTCAAAATATGAACCACATTGTTTTGGGTTCGGACGACACCGGGCCTGCCGGCTTGATTCTTTTCCTTTTTGGTTTGTTGGCGATTGTCGGGACATGTTTCCTTTTTCACTGGATCTCCTGGAACAAGCCAAGGTGGGTCCAGCTTGGTTTCCGGAACATTCTTGGTCCTTTCCAGTTCCTGGTTCTAAACCGTTTGCCCAGCCAAAAAAAATATACAAGGCAGGATATTTCCCCCTATTTCTGGCCGAACGGAAAGTTGCCTCATTGCCAGGAGTGGGAGGAGCTTGGGGAACTTCGTCGGGAGAGATTTCGCCTTCGGGTTTTTGGACTAGTCGAAAATCCGATGGAATTCACCATTGAAGACCTCGAAAAGCTTGGAAAACAGGAGCAGATTACGCTACATCACTGCATCCAGGGATGGTCGGGAATCGCACAGTGGGGCGGGGTCACCATCAGTCAACTGATGTCCTGTGTCAATCCTTTGCCTTGCGCGAATGTTGTGGTTTTCCGATCTTTTGGTGAAGGGCATTACGGTGGGGAATATTATGATACGCTCACCATGGAAAACGCGAAACATCCTGAAACCCTTCTTGCCTTTGAAATGAATGATAAGCCTTTGAAGGATCTCAATGGGGCCCCCTTGCGACTCCGTGCGGAAAACCAATTGGGTTACAAAATGGTGAAATGGATTAAAAGTGTGGAGTTTGTGGCATCGATAAAAGATGTTGGAAAAGGATACGGAGGAAAAAACGAGGATGATGAATATTATCCCGTTGTGGCCAATATCTGATAATTTGATTGCGATCAATTTGCCTTTTCTGGCTGAAATATTATTTTGAAGCAATTTCAGCCAGTCAGTTATTTTTGGAATCTATTACCCCGGTAGGGAAAACAGCTCGGAGGGGCTTAACATCAGGAAGGAATTCCGGGTTGAATACCTTCTTACTAATGTTTAAACCCGTTTGAGCTTGCTCACGCGTCCTGTTGCGACCCATTCCGCGACGAATATGCTACCATCGTTACCGAAGCACGCATCATGGGGATGGACAAATTTTCCGTTTACCCAGCGATTTTTGTCTCCACGAATACCACCCCCATCCTTTGCGGTGACACGAGCGACATCGTCCCCCAATTGGGCCACCACTTTGTCGTCTTTGCCCAGGATCGTAATTCTTGCCTGGAGTTCCGGGATTACCATCAGATCCTTCCAGGTTTCCGCGTTTGCGGGTAGTCCAAAACCCCTTAGGGTTTTAAGGTATTTTCCATCCAATGTGAAAAACTGGAGGGTGTGATTTGCCCGGTCGCAAATCACGATTCGCGGACTTTGCCCGGGACGATTGTCAACCCAGATACCATGGGGGGTATTGAATTTGCCTTCTCCACCGCCAGGGCCACCAAAGGAAGATTTCCAGTTGCCATCCTTATCGTAACGGTGGACGACAAAAGCTCCATAACCATCAACAAGTAGGAAACCTCCATCGTCCAACCAGGCGAAGTTGGTGGGCATAAAACGGTTTTGGCCCCATGCTCCTGTTGGATTTGTGTCCTCGCCTTTGGCATAAACTCCGGCATCCATCGGGGCGTATTTTTGCCAGAGTGTTTCCCCTTTCAGATTCATTTTGGCAAAAGTTTTCAGGTGTTGGTAAGCGCAAACATAGAGGTATTCCTCACCTCCTTCCTTGCGGATTTCTATTCCGTGTCCACCTCCCTGGAATTGCTTCCCGAAGGAACGAATGTAGTTTCCCTCCGGATCGAAAACAAAAATGGAGGGGTGATCCTTGAGTTCCCGTTTGCCTTCATGAATGACATAAAGGCAACCATTGGAGTCAACGGCAACATTGTGGGTCGTTTGCCAGGTGAATTGGCTCGGTAGTTTGGCCCAATCGTGAAGGACTTCGTAGCGATATTCCCCGGCGCCGGTGACAAGGGGTTTGGATTCCGTTTTGTCCGACATTCCAAGGAGCAGGGGGCCTCGCGCAGAAACAGGTGCTGATACTGTTCCTGCCATGGAGATTACCGCGGTATGGGAGAGGAATTTGCGCCGGTTCATGCGTGGGATTCTCATAAGGTGCCGGGAGTGGTTTACTTTGGAATACTATTAAAAATGTCCGCAGAAAGGCGGGCAAATCGATAGTTTGGGCAAAGGTGGTTAAAGAAAACAAGTCAGGCTTGGCGGTGGGGACAAAATGTCAACACTTTGGTTTATCTAAGGAGAAAAGCCGGGTTGCTGGTATCACGCGATTTGTCAAATCGATGCAGTTTGCCGTTATTGGTCAAAAATAACCAATAATTTGCGGTTTGGTCGGCCTGAATGGGGTCGTTTACCATTAAGTTGGCTATTCTATTTTTATTTATTTCGTCAATAAATAAAACCTTGCTTTTTTTATCATCTTTAAAAATCAAAATAATTGATTGGCTATTTTTTGAATATTGTATGTCAATTGGTTCGATTGGCAATTCAGCAAGCTGAAGGTCTTTTTCGGCGAGTCTTAGGGAGAATTGCTCGGGTTGCCAAACCTCGATCTTGCCTTCCGTGGTTAGAACACATGCGTTCACGCCATCTTCCCGGATACTGATGACGAAAGGTCCTGTGACCAGGGGTTTTTGTAGAACGATGTCGTTTCGTTTTGTAAAAGTCAATGGACCGAAATCAAATGAGGATTTGAAAGTCATCAAATCCTGGTTTAGGTTTGCATAGGCAATTTCACCGGAATCCATAGATATTAATAATCTGTTTTTAATTATTGGATGTAATTTTATCTGTCTCTTATACACATCTGACGCTGCGGACGATACTCCTTGTGTAGATCTC
>CAWUOD010000404.1:0-3764 GCA_963923115.1 uncultured Singulisphaera sp. | reverse complement strand
GTAACGGATCGATATGGACATCGGTCAGGCAATAATCACGGCAATCGAAGAACCAAGGCAGCTTGATGGGATCAGGGGGCCAGAGGAAAAGTCTCGCCCGAGGCGAAGGCTTTGGCCGGTCGGCCGGGAAGGTACAGGTGGACTTTGCCGGGGCCGAGCGCTTCGCCCCCTTTTGGGGTCGCGATCAGGGCGGTCGCCTCATCGATTCCGACGCCGACGAATTCCGGTTTCGCTTTGCGGAAGGCTTCCATGTCGGCGAAGCGTTTGCGCTGGCTGAAGTGTTGGTCGATTCCGACACCCGGAAGAAATGCAAACCCTTTTTCATAGCCCGGGGTCATCATCTGGGTGTTGCCCAGGGGACTCCCCCGACAAAGGTAATCGCCCAGGATGGTCGCTCCGGCGGAACTCCCCCCGATGACGCCGCCCCGTTCCAGGACGCCTTTGAGCGCCTGTTCGAATTTGGTCCCCTCGTAGGCATCGACAAAGCGCCATTGCCTGCCTCCACCAAACCAGACACCCCCCGCTTTGGCGATGGCTTCCAGATATTCCTTCGATTCGACTTCTTCGCGTTTGGTGCCTGAGAGGACTTGGAATTTGGTCGCTCCTCCGCGCCCAAGCATCCTCTGTGCCTGCAACCCCTGAAGCACGGGCGAATCTTCGGGCGCGGCGGTGGGAAGAATGACAATGAGCGAATCGGGGCCACCCGCGAGCCCGACAAATTTTTTGGCCAGGTCGGGACCCATCCCGCCTCCACCGACCGCCATGACCGAGCCCCTGGTGATGGCGGGTTTGCCACGGGGTTTGGTTTCCCCGGCGACAAAGGTCTCGCGGAAGAGCCGCACCAGATCATCACGCGTTCCGGCGGGAAGGACTTTTTCGGGTATCGTGTTTTGTCGGGATGCGCCCGCGCCAGATTCAGCGCCTATCCAGGTCGCTTTTCCCTTGCCGACGACGCGCAAATCGCGCCCTTTCAGGATCACCGCGGTCGATTCATCAATCCCCAGGCCGGCCTGGTCGGGATGTTTGCCGATGGCGATTTTCAGACGGGGTGCCCGATTGCGTTCGGAAAAATGTTGATCGATGACCAGGCCACGAATCAGGCCCAGACCATTTTGGATTTCGGGTTGGGGATTGCCCCCGGCGATCATCGTTTGCGAAAGGATCGCGGCTCCCGCCGAGGTTCCTCCCACCACGCCGCCCCGCTCCAGAAGCGCTTTGAGTTGGGTTTCGACCGGCGTGTTCGCGTAGCGTTCGGCGAGACGCTTCTGGTCGCCTCCACCGATCCAGACGGCCGAAGCATCGGCAATCACCTTCGCGAAATCGGGGGCAAGAGCCTGCGTGCGGTCTTTGGCATGGAGCACGGTGACCTTGCCGACTTTGCCCTCGAACGATTTGGCGAAGGAGGAGAGAGCCTCCTTGTCGGAGGCGACCGCGGCGGTGGGAATGAGGATCAGATGGTTTTTGCCCGATTTGGCGGCGGCAAGAAACACCGCCTCGGCTTCGGGGGGCGTGCTTGCTCCCCCGACGATCACAAGGGTGCCGGCCGGTGCCAGGCTTGCGAAGTCGGGGCCATCCACGGGCCTGGTGAATGTGCTGGTTTCGACGGTCGGGGAAAAAAGGGAGGCGACCCCCTGAATTTCCATGTCCGGTCTTTCCACGCCCGGTCTTTCCACCAAAAGGCGTTCGACAAAGGGGCCTTCCGTCAAAACCGCGACCAGGACCAGGAAGACGCCCATAAAAACGATCTCTTTTTTTGGAGAACTAGAATCCAAGCCCCTCGAACTTGGCCGCGACTTCGTGGTTCGTCACGGGGACGACCGGGGTCATCGGTGGTTCCAGAATCTTGAGCGGCGCGACCGCCTGGCCCCGCTGGTAGGCCTGTTCGACCATGTGATTGGAGAACCATGCGTGGCCGACTTCGCCTTCCTCCATCGCGGTGGCGCAACCGGCCAGGGGACTGAAGTCGGGGTTGGGATTGACCTCCATCACGCAAGGGCGGCTCTGGCTGTCGAGGCGGATGTCGACGCGGCCATAATCGCGAAGTCCCAAAAGACGGAACGCGCGTTTGGCAGTGGCCTCAAGGATCTCCTTGAGCTCATCGGTCACCTTCGCCGGGAAATCGGTTGGCGTTTGGTCATAGTCGACCGTGCCGGGCCGCCACTTGGCGTCATAGGTCACGATGGGCCACCAATCGGGATCGGGATTGGTGAAGGTGATCTCCGAGATCGGCATGCAGGTCAGCTCGGGGATCTCGACCATCGCCATGCTGAATTCGCGACCCGTGAGGAACTCCTCGGCGATAACCGGGGGGCCATAGCGCTCGAGAAGATAGGTCACGCGCTTTTCAAACGCTTCCTGATCCCTGACGACGGATCCCTGATCGACGCCGACGCTGGCGTCCTGGGCGCCGGGTTTGACGATCACGGGGAAATGGAGAACGCACTGGGGAGCGGGTTGCTGAAGGATTTCCATGAAGCGCGCGGTGGGAATGTCCGAGCCCAAAAGGAGCCGCTTGGTCTGGGATTTGTCGCGCGCGACGGCCAGCGCCTTGTACGGCGAGCCGGTGTAGGGGATCGAGAGAAATTCGAGGATGCCCGCGACATAGGCCTCCGATTCGTACATGTCGGCCAACCCCTCGAAGAGATTGAACACGACATCGGGACCAAAGGCGCGGATGCCATCAATGAGTTTGGATGGGTCGCGACCGACGCCCAGAAGCTCGACCGTGTGCCCCGCGTCGCCGAGATACTTTTTGACCTCTCCGCTGGTGTAAATGATCTCGTGTTCCGATTCGGCGTCGGGATGATCTTTGGGCAGAACCGGTTCGTTGTGGAGAATCAGCACCCTTCTGGGAGTGACAGGGGTTTCGATTTCCCCTTCGCCCGCGACAGGCGGGACGGGGTTTTCGATTTCCACTTGGGCGGCGTCAGGTGATGTTTGTGGAGTCGTCGTCATCAGTGGGGAGAACCATCAGTCCGGAAAGCCCAGTCATACAAACCCAACTTGCGACCATGGCGGCCTTCCGGTGCTAACATGGCGCAACTAATAGTCTAGGGATTGCTTGCGTTTTATTCATGAACAAAACAGGCCGGGAGCCAACAACAATCCCGCGCGGTTGGCCAACCTGGTTGATGGGGGTCGGTCGCGCGGATCCACGGGGGATAATTTGACCTTTTCCGATCCGAAATGATTCGGTGTGGGGCCCCGGCATTTTTTTCGGGCGGATCCGCCCCTATTCCAGGCCCGCGCGGGAAATCGCCGCCGAGAGAATTTCACGAATCAGGTCTTCGTGGGTCAGGCCCATGCCCTTTGCGAGGATGACAAGGTCGCTTGTGACGGGATTGAGTCCGGGGAGCGGGTTGGCTTCAATGAAGACGGGTTCGCCCACCGCGTTGAGACGAAAATCCATTCGGCAAAGATCGCGACACCCCAATCGTTCCCAGGCCTCAAGAGCGGCCGATTCGATCCGGGTTTGGGTTTCGGGAGAAAGCCGCGCGGGGCTTTCGTAGCGAACACATTCGCGCCAGTTCCGTTTGACCTCAAGGCTGTAGAGGAAACGGTCCGATTTTTGGAGCGGCACGACTTCCATCACGCCGACAATCCGGGGAGGCGAGTTGCCCACGACGCCTATGGTCAGCTCCGCTCCGCTGACAAACTCCTCGACCAAAAGACTCTGCGCATAGTCGCGGCGCAATTCGGAAATGATGCGGACCAGTTCGGCGGTGTCATCCACCAGACCTGTCTCTTATACACATCTCCGAGCC
>CAWUOD010000403.1:0-3775 GCA_963923115.1 uncultured Singulisphaera sp. | reverse complement strand
TGAGGCGCTGCTCACCCCGGACACTTGGAGGGAGATCCTTGTTGAAATACTCCTTGAGGCGGGGTTTGTAGTCCCAAAGGTCTATCTGGCTTGGGGCGCCATTCATGTGCAGATAGATAAGCGCCTTGGCCGTGGGTTTGTGATGGGGGAGGCCCGGCAAGGGTGGATGGACCATTCCACCGGTGAATTTTCCGGGCGAGGCCGACGCGCCCCCCCGGGCCCCCATCATGCCAAGGGCAAGGGCGCCCATCCGCAATCCCGATCCGGCGAAAAATTGCCTGCGGGTCGGTTCATCCGGCCAAAGTCGAAAATCACTCATTATGGATCTCCTTTAGTTTCGGTTGACCGTTTCGTCCAGGTTAAGCAATAGGTTCGCGAAAAGCGTGCAGGCCGCCAGAAGGGGCTCGTCGGCCGATTTGGGCAAGGGGGATTCTCCAAGCCGGACCAACTTTCCCGCCGCGACTTTGTCGGCCTTGTAGCGTGCCTCCTCGCGGTCGAGGAATGCCGCCAACGCCTGCTCCTCACGCGGGGTGGGATTGCGGGCAAGCACCGTCCGAAAACCAAGCCGGACGCGGCCGTTGGTGTCCCGCCCGGACTCCACAAGCCTTGTCGCCAGCCCCCGCGCCGCCTCGACATGCTGCACATCATTCATGAGTTGCAGGGCCTGGAGGGGCGTGTTGGAACGCTCGCGGCGGGTGCAGGGGGTCTCGCGGTTGGGCGCGTCGAAATTGCTCATAAAAGGCGCCGGCGCGGTCCTCTTGAGGAACACATAAATGCTCCGCCGATAAAGGTCGTCACCCTTGGACTGCTGGTACGACCGGGTGTTGGATCCGACGAATCCGACAGGCTCCCAGATGTTGGCGGGTTGATAGGGCATCGATCCCTTCCCTCCCATTTCCAGTCGAATCAACCCGCCCACAAAGAGGGCATTGTCACGGATTTGCTCGGCATCAAGGCGCATACGCGGCCCACGCCCCAATAACCGATTTTCCGGATCCTCTTTCCATGAGGACTCGGGCGCCTCGGAGCTTTGACGGAACGCCAGTGAGACAATCATCGAACGAAGCAGCGCCCGGACATCCCATCCCCCAGAACGGAACTGGTCGGCGAGTTCGTCGAGAAGCACAGGGTGGCTGGGCAGTTCCCCCTGGGTTCCGAAGTCCCCCGAGGTTTTTACAAGGCCCGTCCCAAAGACCTGCTGCCAAAAACGATTGACAACAACGCGGGGAACCAGAGGCTGTTCCTGGGAAACAAGCCATTTCGCGAGATCAAGACGGTTGGCCCGGCGATTTCCCACACCACGCATCGGAGGCAGGAAGCCCGGGGTGGATGGGTCGACTTTGTCGCCGGGTTTGTCATATTGGCCCCGCATCATCACAAAGCTCTGCCGGGGCTGGGGAAGGTCCGCGAACACAAAACTCCCGGGGAGTTCGCTTTCCAGCCTGGCCAACTCCGACTGTCTTGCCTGGCGTTTCGCGCGCAGATCCGCCACGCCGGGCGGGACCTTTTCCCAAATTTCCGACACATAATAGGCTTTTACCTGGGCCTTTTCCGAATCGGAGCGCTTGGCATCCGGTCCTTCCCTGATCCATGAAGCAAG
Organism: uncultured Singulisphaera sp.; assembly: GCA_963923115.1. GTDB lineage: Bacteria > Planctomycetota > Planctomycetia > Gemmatales > Gemmataceae > SYLG01. Next base: position 2,175 of record CAWUOD010000403.1, on the reverse strand, counting down.
TGGGCCGACGGCTCCGGCGGTGTCTTTCCCTTTTTGCGATTTCCACCATGCCAAAAGAGATTGTTTTGGGTCGGAGGCGGGGTCGACGGTTCCGGAAACACCGACTTTGTCCCAAAACACAGTCCCTCCATGCTGGGTCAAGGCGAATCCGGTGACCTGGTCACCCGGATTAAGGCCAAGTTTCCCCGCTTCGATTTCAAGCCTCACCCATTTGCCGGTCTCGGGAAGCGGGCCGGCGTTGACCTTTTCGTTGGATCCGGGTTTACCCCATGGAATGGTGTCATAATCCCCCCAAACCGCACGATGGAGCCATCCCCCCTTGAAATACTGAAGCATGAGGGTCTTGGGCTTGTCGGACGATTCCATGTAGACATGGGCAAAAAGCCTGGCTCCCACGGGAATGGTTTTCGCGGGCATACCCTCAATGACATCCTGCGCCAAACCGCCATCCTTTCGCTTGATCGCTTTCGACCCGGAAAAAACCTTGCCTGTCCGGGAGTCAACAAACTCGGTCGGATGTCCCGGGCTGGCGAAAACTTTTCCGGTTGGAAAGGCATCATCAAACCAGATGTCCTCTGTGGTTTGGGGTGTATTTTTTCCTGGTCCGGCCGCCGGATCGGAATATGCCAACTTGGTCCCGGAAGCGGCGAGGGCGGTCCGGATTCCCTCCAATTCCCTTTGAATTTCCCCGCGCTTTTTTTTCATGGAATCGGTTTCCAGTTTTACCGTGGGGGCGGTTAGCAACGCGTTTCCATCAAGTGCGGGATCCGCGGCGGAGTGGAAAAACGCATAAAACGAGTAAAAATCCTTTGCAGTTATCGGATCGAATTTGTGATCGTGACATTGGGCGCATCCACCCGTCAGCCCCAACCATGCCGTGAATACGGTTGATGCCCTTTCCACCGCATTCCTGTAAACCCACTCCGCGTCGATGGATCCACCCTCCCCTGTCGTCACATTGCAACGGGAAAATCCGGTCGCGATCTTTTGGTCCAGAGTGGAGTTGGGAAGCAGGTCTCCCGCGACCTGGTCGATGGTGAACTGGTCAAACGGAAGATTGGAGTTGAAGGCTTTTACAACCCAATCCCTATAGGCCCACATTTGCCTTTCGTTATCCAGATGCAAGCCATGGGTGTCCGCATAGCGAGCCAGGTCAAGCCAGTGGCGGGCCATCTCCTCGCCATGCCGGGGGGAGGAAAAATAGCGATCGACCATTCGCTCGTATGCCCCCGGGGCCTTGTCATTGAGAAACTGTTCGACCTCAACGATGGTTGGCGGTAGTCCGGTCAGGGTAAAGGCGACCCTGCGAATCAGGGTTTCGCGGCTCGCTTCCGGTCGGAATGTTTGGCCGGATTGGGAAAGCCTCGCCAGGATATGGCGATCAATCATCGCTTCGCCTGTTGCGATCGTTGAATTTTTTCGAAGCGGCTCGAAGGCCCAATGCCCCTCGAAAGGAGCGCCCTGGGAAATCCACTCTTTCAGCTTGGCTTTTTCTTCGGGTTTCAACACCTTGTTGGTCTTTGCCGGAGGCATGACCTCGGACGGATCGGTGCTGTGAATCCTCTTGAGAAGTTCGGATTCGCCCGGCTTTCCCGCGACAATCGTAGGGATTCCGGATTTTCCCCCTTTTTTGGCAGCCCCTTCCTGATCGAGTCGTAGCCCACCATTTTTTTTGCCCGGTCCATGACAGGACAAGCAATGCTCGGCAAAAATGGGACGAATATCCCTGTTGAACGAAAGCCGGGCGTCCGTCCCCTCCGTTGGCTTCCCCTGGGTTAGCCCGGCAGTTGAGAAGATAGCCGCAAGTCCAATGGATAACATTCCGCGGATCATGAGAAATTGCCCCGGAGGGAAACGAAACCTGTCGGTGCCGCCAAGGAAGGAATCCTTATTTTACCAAACAGGTCCGATTGGGAAAACGGAATCGTAAATCCCGCGGATTTCCCATTTTTTTCGGAAATAAAACCCTTCAGCCCGGTTGAAGACTCTCAGGCCTCTCGCCGCCAACCCTGATTTCTCCTTGCCAAAGTTAACGATTGTTTTTGGCGTTTATGAGATTTTTCCTGCTTTTTCTCATGATAAAACCATGCCTTTTTAATGAGTGTTTATCATCGATTTTGATGTATTGGTTAAAAGTTTATCAGATATTTGACACAAAAAATGGACATGGCTACT
>CAWUOD010000402.1:0-3779 GCA_963923115.1 uncultured Singulisphaera sp. | reverse complement strand
CGTCGGCAGCGTCAGATGTGTATAAGAGACAGGATTCGATGCGCCCCATGAGGTCTTGATGTGATAATATTCAGCGATATTGTCTTCGCCTTGTCTGAGAAGCTCCGCCGGATCGAGACGGACTTCGACGGTATTTCGGCGAAAAAGTTCCATTGCGACCGGTCCGCGCCCAACTCCGGCAAGCCAGACCGGCATCGAAAAGTAGGCGTTCTGGGGAATGGAAATCATTCCCAGGAGGGCCAGCTCGCGATTCCTCAACCGGCGAAAATCGAGCTGAAATTGGACAAGTCTGGCCAGCGTCTGGGCCTGTCCCAGAAGCTCGTTATCCATTGTTTCTTCGCAGTCGCGACAGCGGTCGAAAAATTGTGTCTCGTGAAGCTGTCTCGTCGCGGCGCGACGCGATTCAAGTCCGCCCATCGCCGTCCGGTATCCCAGGACCGAGACGCTCGCCAAAGCCAACGCCAACAGGGTGGTGCAGTAGAGGACCAGGCTTAGCCGGATGGACAGTGGGGATTTCATGGAGTGATTCCCTTTTTAGGGAGCATTTTTAGGAATTTTCCCGGCCTTCGACGAATCGGGATCCGCCATGGGGGTATCCTCGGTGCGAAGCATATACCCTTCGCCCCAGCGGGTCATGATCAGCGGCATGTCAAAACCCTTGTCCACCTTCGCCCGGAGATAGCGAATATATACATCGACGACATTCGAGGTGTTTTCGTCGTGTTCATCATAAAGGTGGCTCCAAATCATGGTCCTGGTCACCACCTTGCCCCGATGAAACGCCAGGAATTCGAGGAGGGCGTATTCACGGGGCGTCATGTGGATGGCTTGACCAGCGCGCCTCACAAGGCGGGCTCCCGTGTCGATCTCAAGATCCAGAATCCTTATGACAGGGTCCTTGATGGAATGACCACGGCGGATGAGGGCCCGAACACGCGCGAATAACTCCTCCAATTGGAAGGGTTTGCTCATGTAGTCGTCCGCGCCCAGATTGAGCCCTTCCACCTTGTCCGGCGTCGTTCCCCGCGCGGTCAGAATGAGAACGGGGGACATAACCCCATCCTTGCGCCATTGCTTAAGCAGGGTGAACCCGTCAATTTCAGGCAACATCAAATCAAGGATGATCGCGTCGTAGGTGGCGGTTCGGACTTTGAAATCCCCTTCACGACCATCGCTGGCCGTATCCACGGCAAAACCTTCCTCTTCCAGGGCAATCCTGGTCGATTTTTGCAACGCTTTGTTGTCCTCGATCAAAAGTACTCGCACAGAAGCCTCCAAATTCGCCGTAACTGGGAACCTGAAAAGTTCGAGTCCTGCCGAGGGACTTTTCCGGTTCAGCCAACGGTCTCAAACCAATCGCGGGGCGGTCCTTTCATCGCTGGGGCCAACCTTCTGGCAAAACCAGTGTGGACAAAGAAAGATCTTCCAGTCTTAGCTTAATTTTGGTTAGAAAGGTATGAAAAATGAGAAAGTGTTTTGATTTCCCTAAAAAATGGCAAACAAGAACCGGGAAATTCCCGTTCCCGGGGGATTCAATCCGGCGAATCCCAAAACAGGCAGGGAAAATCGGGTTTGAACCAGGGTTTTGGGCCACCAACCGATTGGACGGGGTGGAAAAGTTCAAAAACCTCATCATCAAACTTGTGGAAACGATCTGATTCGTTTCCGGACGGGATAAGGAATGAGTGGTACTTCCATTACAGTCATGCTGGGTGGTCACGAAAAAACCATCACTCTGGGCCATCTTCTTGGGGAGAGCGCCCCGGCGGGAGGATTGATTGCCCTGGTGGGGGACCTTGGAGCCGGAAAAACGACCTTTACCCAAGGGTTTTGCGCTGGAGTGGGAGGAATCGATCCGCAAAGCGTCTCAAGCCCGACATTTGTTCTTTTGCAACATTACCCGGGCAAACTGACCGTCCACCATTTTGATGTCTATCGTCTGGAGTCTTTGGAACAGTTTTGGGATTTGGGTCCGGCTGAATATTGCCAGGGGGAAGGCGTGGCTTTGGTCGAGTGGGCCGACAGGGTCGCTCCCCTTTTGCCCGAGGATCGACTGCAAATCGAACTGATCCATGTTTCGATGGCGCCCCCGGAAGCCGCAAACACCGTCCGGGAATGCCGAAAGGCCGTCATTCAAGCACTCGGCCCGGTACACAAGGCATGGTTGGACCGGGCAAGAATGGCGATGGCAAAGCACTTTCCCGGGTAAACCGGCTAAACCCCACCGCGTTCCACAGAACCCCCGCGATGGACGGCCGGGTTTTGTTATAGGGAAAACACCAATCTAATTGCCAGTCCGGGTCATCCGGAATTCCCCACTATCCTTTCCCGATTGGAAGGTCGCCTGAAATTGTCCGTCCTTGACAGTGGCCCGGGTGCCAAATGTTCCAAAAAATGGGAGCTTTTGGCTACCCTCAAGGTGAATTCCCTGTTCATCCTCAGAGACGATTGACAATTGGCTTCGGTATACAAACGGGACGATCCTGGCGAAGCGTCCCCGAAAATGGATCACGACGGTATCGCCTTTGTCCGCGTCAATACGCGCATTAAGAGGTCCTGTGTGTCCGTTTGTCGAGCTGGTCCAGGTTCCTTTCCAGGAACCGGAAATCACCTCGCCCGAAATGGCCTGGCCACCGGCCAAAACAACCAAAGCCAACGCCATTAATCGCCTGTGCATCACAAACTCCTCGCGATCGCGGAAAGGAAAAATCAAGCCAAAAGCTCTCTGACAACTCTTTGGGGCTCGACGCCGGTGAGCTTTTGATCCAGGCCCTGGAACCTGTATGTGAAGCGTTCATGATCGATTCCCAAACAATGCAAAATCGTCGCGTTGAGATCGTTGACCGGAACCGGATCCCTGATGATATTATAGCTGAAATCATCGGTTTCCCCGTGGGTGATCCCACCTTTCACGCCGCCTCCGGCCATCCACATGCAATAATTTCTGGGATGGTGATCGCGTCCGTAATTGTCCCGTTCGAGGGTTCCCTGGGAATAGACAGTCCGTCCAAATTCCCCTCCCCAAACAACCAGGGTCTCATCCAGCAGGCCCCTCTGCTTCAGATCCATAATGAGACCGGCGTTGGGTTGGTCGGTATCCTTGCACTGATTGCCAAGCTCGTAGGGGAGCCTCCCGTGCTGATCCCATCCACGATGGAGCAATTGGACCATGCGCACGCCGCGCTCCACAAGCCTTCTCGCCATGATCGCGCTGTGCGCGTAGGTCCCCGGCGTCGTGACATCAGGACCATAAAGATCCAGAATATGTTTTGGCTCCCCGGAGAGATCCGTCAGTTCGGGCACGCTGGACTGCATCCTGTAGGCCATCTCATACTGGCCGATCCGTGTCTGGATTTCAGGATCGTGGAAACGGTCGGAGTTCATACGGTTCAGATCGCCCAGCGTGTCCAGCATCGCCCGACGATCCGTCGGCGAGACACCCTCCGGATTGCGAAGGTAGAGAACCGGGTCCCCTCCGCCACGAAGGGCCACGCCGTTGTAACCGGTTGGCAGGAATCCGCTGGACCACATCCGGGTGAACAGCGCCTGGCCATTGGAGTCGTTTGGGAAACGGGGGGTGAAAACCACGAAGGCCGGCAGGTTATTGCTTTCGCTTCCCAACCCATACGAAAGCCAGGATCCGATCGACGCTTTTCCGGGCACCTCACTGCCCGTCATGACGAAAGTACAGGCGGGATCATGGTTGATCGCGTTGGTATTGACCGATCGAATCAGCGCGATCTCATCGACCACCCGGGAGGTGTGCGGCATAAGATCGG
>CAWUOD010000401.1:0-3783 GCA_963923115.1 uncultured Singulisphaera sp. | reverse complement strand
ACTCCAAGGCTTCGTGGATAGCTGACAATGGGGGGAACGAATTTGGTTTCCTTCGGGCGAAACTGATTGGAGAAACCGGCAAACCCCTCGTACACATTCCAACCATGATTTTCCCCCTTGCGGACAATCGCGACCTCCTCGAAGCGATCCTGCCCCACATCACCGACCCAAAGGTCTTTGGTTTGGGAATCGAAGCTGATCCGCCAGGGTTCCCGAAAACCGAGTGCCCAAATTTCTTTTCTGGCGGTGGGATGTTCGTGAAAGGGGTTGTCCCCGGGAATCCGGTAGGGAAGATCCTTGTCCTTCCCATCGATATCCACCCGCAGGATCTTTCCCAGCAAAGTTGTCAGGTCTTGTCCGTGTCCTTCCGGATCGCGCTGGGGACCGGAGTCCCCCATGCCGACATAGAGCATGGAATCAGGACCAAAGGCAATGCTCCCGCCATTGTGATCCTGGGTCGAGCCGACAATCCGCAAAAGTTCCCTGGGCGAAACCAGTTCTCTACCGGTTTGGGAGTTGGCGCCCCATTGCCTTTCCTCGACGATGGTGGTGATCCGTCCTTTGTCGTTGATCTGATATTTCAGAAACACCCGTGGATCTTTGGGAAAGCGGGGATGCAGGACAATACCGAGCAATCCTGTTGCTCCTCCAACCCGGACCCGGGAGGAGATATCCAGCAAGAGTTCTTTTGAGCTTGTCTGTTTCGAGACCAGCCAACATTTCCCGCCCTGTTCCGCCACGACAAATTGGTCGTGGTTGTTGGGAAGTGGAGCAATAGCGACAGGATGATCAAACCGCAATTCGGATCGAAAAAAGGGCTTGAAGGCAACGGGCTTGCGCGCCAGGGGGACATCCTCCAGGAAACCGGCGGAATGAATCGGAAGAAGGGCTGAAGCCCGGAGAGTTTCAAGATAGGCAATCAGGTCGACGAATTCCTCGGCCGAAATGGTGGTATTTATGCCCTCAGGCATCAGGGAAATCGTTCCTTGGCGCTGTTCCACAATTTGGTCCAGTGGAACGCGAACGATCCTTGATTCGGTGGTTTTCAGTTCCACAAAACGGTCGGTTACCCGGTGCAGAACACCGTTGAAAACCTGTCCGGCATCGGTGGCAATGAGAGTGGTTCCGTAGCCGTCCGCGATCATTTTGGAGGGTTCCAAAACGGATTCGACCAGCCGTTTGCGATCGTATTTGAATCCGATGCTCGCGAGGTCGGGACCAACCCCCGTGCGTGAGCCATCCACTGAATGGCAACTGATGCAACCGGCTTTTTGCCGATTTTCAAACACCACCTTTCCCCGAACATGATCACCAACCGTCGAATCGGCAAGCTTCTGATACAGGGCGATTGTCCGTTCCGGCGCTTGGGCAAAGGCGACGCCATCCCCAATAAGCGTCAGAATTCCCATCACAATCCATGCTCCGAATGGTTTCATCAAAATTGCCTTTGGACCTTTTCCTGCCCGTCTGAAGCAAAAACGCATCATGTCTATTGTCGGGGAATTTCCGACAGGGATCCATGGGGTTCGATTGCTGAAAAGAAAATGTTGCGAAGTTGCCAGGGATTTAGCCTATTCCAAATACGAAAAACAAAAGCCACCAGAAAATACCGGCGGCTTTTTTCAGATTCACATAAATTTTCCCGAGCCTTTCCTACCGAATAAAGGCAAATTCCTTGGTGTTGATCAGGGCCCAGAGGATGTTTTCGTACGCGAGTTTGGGAGTCTTTTCGTTTTCCTTGATGTGGGCCAGGGCGGCGGCAAGTTTCTTTGCATCCGGTTCATGACCCAGGGCCCAGAGGAATAGTTCCCTGACCTTTTGCTCGGCGGGTCTGGGATCCTTTGCCATCAGATCAGCCCGTGAACCGACGCGGCTCAGACGGGTCTGGACCTCATCGGAGTTGAGCATGTGCAGGATCTGGGCCAGGTTGGCATCGCCTATGCGCTCACATTCACAGGCGCTTTGGCGCTGGGGGCGACCGAACACATCCAGGAAATAGGATTGGTACGACTCGTCGGGCAGCATGATCGCCCGGCGGGGGGCGTGAGTGTCGGTGGGAAGACCGTTGAATGTCGCGGGGCTTCCGGTGACCAGACAGACCGCGTCAAGCATCACCTCCGCCGACATACGGCGGGGATAGTGTCTTGCGAAGGATTGCTTGTCGTCCTCGTTGTCCCTGGTTGGATCACTTGAGAGCCTGTACGCCGCGCTGGTGACCATTTGGCGAATGGTGTGCCTGAGACTCCATTTGTTGGCGATGAGGTCCTTGGCCAAGGCTTCCAGCAGTTCGGGGTTGCTTGGGGGATTGGTCACACGGAAATCGTCGATGGGATCGACGATTCCACGGGTGAAGAAATAGGACCAGTACCGATTGACCACCGCTTTGGCGACGAATGGATTTTGGGGAGAGACCATCCAGTCAACCAGTTGCTGGCGGGGATCGACTTCCGGATCGATTTCGACCGGAGCCGCATCGAGCGGTCTGGGATCGGCCACCTTGTTGGTGCGCTTGTTGATCACGGATCCGGTGTTTCGGAGATAAACAATTTGGCGGATCTGGTTATTGTTTTGAAGAAATTGTCCCGGGATGGGTGAGGATTTGCGGGCGACCCGGCCAAAAAAGGCCGCCATTCCCCAATAGTCGTCCTGGCTCCACTTTTCGAAAGGGTGATGGTGACACTGGGCGCATTGGAGACGGCTTCCCAGGAACACCTGCGACATGTTGTCGACAAATTGATCCGGACTGAGCAGGTCCTTGTACCAGACAACAGGCGGACAATTGGATTCCTCGCCCCGCGCGGTGACTATCTCCCTGAGGAACTTGTCGTATGGCTTGTCGTTGGCGATCGATTCCCTGATCCAGTCATAAAAGAGGAAAGTCCCCCGGGCCCTTTCGATCTGGTTGCCCCGCTTGACCCTTAGGATATCGGACCATTTTTGGGCGAAAAATGCGGAATGCTCCCCGGAGGCCAGGAGTTTGTCGACCAACTTCCCGTCCCGGTCGGGAGATTTGTCGGCCAGAAACGCGGTCAAATCCCCCGGAGTCGGCAGGCTTCCCGTCAGATCAAGAAAAACACGGCGAATCCATTCTTCGTCCCCGGCGCCAGGCGAAGGGGCGATGTTCATCTTGTTCCACTGTTTTTGGAGCTCCCTGTCGATGAAGTTTTTGGGCGCAAAGGCATATTTGGGCGCGGCGTTTTCCATTGGAACGGATCCGCGAAAAACGACTACCTGGCCCTGGAAGCGGGCCATGATGCCCGCTTCGCCTGTCTGGGAGTGGGTGCGGACGAGCCCATCGACATCAACGGTGGCGATTTCGGGTTGGTTGGAGTCGTACTGGACCCGTCGCGTGATGTCCCGAACCGACTTGTCGGAATATTTGCCCACCACACGGATCTGTTGGCGCGATTTTCGGGAAAGGATGCGCTCCGCGGGTCGGACCTCGATCGACTCCAGGGTCGGATCGTATTTCGATCCCCACGATACGCCCGAGACGATCCAACGGCGAAGCAGTTTGTATTCGTCGGATTCGGGGTCGATTTTTTTTCCGCCTCCATGGCCAACGGCCCCGGTGGCTTTGAGCAACAGGACGCTTTTTTCCGGGGATGAGGGACTCAGACGGCGGCCTCGCCCCTCCTTGACGATGTTGGCGAAGTCAAATTCGGGATCAAACCCCAAAAGAGAGAGGCGAAAGCCGTTTTGGCCGCTGATTTTTCCGTGGCAACCTCCCGCGTTGCACCCAAATTTGGTGAGAACGGGGACCTGTCTCTTATACACATCTCC
>CAWUOD010000400.1:0-3786 GCA_963923115.1 uncultured Singulisphaera sp. | reverse complement strand
TCTTGTTTGAAAACGATGATGCTTTGACCAAAAGGGACTGTCGCAAATCATGTTCGATCGGTGCTTGTGGTTTTGAACGGGTGCTGGATGTCCCAGCCGACCTGTGAAAGGGAAGGGTCAAAACCATGAGCGGAATGTGGGAAATGAAAGTGTCTGAGGGTCAAGGCCAACGGGGGGTATCCCAGCCTCAATGGAAGCGGTGGCTGACCGGGGCCTTGGTTGCCGGGTGGGCAGCCTTCAGCGGTGGCTGGCTGCAAGCTGGTGATAAACCGATCCGGCATGTGGTGGTCTTCACGACATCAGATTACTCAAAGCATACGGGATCTGAATTGCCCGACCTGAAAGGTAATCAAAATGAAGGTGAAGAAGTTGCCAAGCTTCTAGGAAAGTCGGGAAATTATCAGAACCGAATTCAGCACCTGCAGAATACTTCGGAAACAGAGTTGTACCGAAGCCTGGGTCAATTGAAGGAACAGTTGGGAGCCAACGACGAGCTGATTGTGTACCTTTCGGGCCATGGATTTGAAAATACAGACGATTCTGATGGCGCCCTGATCATGGCCACGGTTGAGCCGAAGGAACAATGGGTGAATGTTGGTAACCTGGCCAGGGCTCTTGGAACCATTACGGAACCAAAAAAGCTGCTGATTGTGGATACATGCCGCAAGCTACTGCCCGATGGGCAAATCGGATCCAAGGGTATGCAGTACTTCAACGGCCAAGACATTTCGCAAGCCAAGGAGGGGATTTCACGAAAGTCCGAGGCTTTTCAAATGAACTGGAACCTGGCGGTGATTTATGCCTGCCAGTCTGGAGGAGATTCGAACATTTTTGAGGGAAGGAGCTTGTTCAATTCCGCCTTGTTGAAAGCGGTTTCCAAAGAAGATGGCATACCCCTGGCCGAGGTGTTTGAACTTGTGAGGGATCAGGTGATGAAAACCTCGCGCAAGATCCAAAGAATGCAAGTCCCCGAGTTGCATTCGTACATTGGCGCCCAGCATCGCGAAAGGCATGTGGTTTCGAACTGGAGTATTGGCCAAAGGGATGAGTCGATCGGTGTCGAGGAGGGCCGAAAGCTGGAATTGGCTGAAAACAACGCACCCAAGCCCACCTTGGCGGATGTCGGTCGAACGATTCAGGGAAGCCGCGGTCCCGCGGTGGTGAATGGGGCTACCCGGGCTGAGAAGGTTGGTACTGGCCTCCAGGTGGCCGGTAGCATTGCTGGCATGGCTGGGGCCGGAAGGGTGGGTGGATATCTTGGAACCGCTGGAACTGCAATCAAATTTGCAGGCTCACTTCGCCGAAGATAATCAAATCCGATTGAAGCAACTTCAAGGGAGGGGCCATTCACTGGCCCCTTTTCTTTTTTTATTTCGGGATGACGCATTTTCCCTTGCTCGGTGATTTTTACCACATGGGGCACATCCATGATCCTATCGGGAGCGGATCGAAAACGGGAATGCTTGAAGCATTCAAAGAAAGTAAGGATTACCATGAAAAGGAATCTGCTTATTGCGTATGTTTTGCTGATGGCTATTTTCATTCCACAATTCACGCCGGCCCAGGAAAAACCCGTCAGGCATGTGTTGATTTTTGCCACCACCGATTACAGCAAGCATGAAAACCTGAGTGACCTACGCGACAATATCACGGAGGCAAGGGAATTCGCCAAAGCGGCAGCATCTCATCAGGCCGTTAAAACACTCGTGCATCCGGTCATGGAAAACACTCCCGAAGCAGCGCTTTATTACCAGTTGGAAAAGATTCTTTCAGGTGTTCAGGATCGGGATGAATTGGTTGTGTATGTCAGTGGGCATGGATTTGAGATTGCAGGCATGCCAGAGGAAGGGCCGTTTGTAGCAACGGTGGATACCCGCGACAAATGGCTTGATATCAGGGCGTTGATCAGGGCCTTGGGTACCAGGAAGGTCCCGAGAAAACTCCTTGTTTTAGATATATGTAGAGAATCCATTCAAGAGCCGGGAATTGGAAAAAATGGGACCGCCGATTTTGGAGAATGGCGGTTGAAGGAGCAAGGTATTGCCCCGAGGCTACATGGGGGTATGGAGGCCCGTACCAAGGCTGACGAAATGCGATTGTGCCAGTACAACCTGGTGGTAATTCATGCTTGCCAGTCGGGTGGCAAGTCGTTGCTTTCGCAAGGTCGTAGTGTTTTTTCGAAACATTTTTCGGATTGCTTGCGGGCCAAAAATTCTGAAAAGGCATCCCTTGAAATGGTTTTTCACGAGTTGAAGCATCGGACCGAATCGGACACGCGGAAGATCAGCAGCAAGGCCCAGATACCAGTGATGGATTCGTATTTTGGTAACCAAAAGGGTTTTGAAAGGGATTGGTGCATCGCCAAGGTTGAGAACCCAGACTCAGATCGGCGCCGGCCTATTCCGAGGCGCAAATCAAATGAATTAGCAGGTGATTCCAGTGAAGGGGTGGATCCCATGCGGGGTCGAAGACCACCGATTCTGAATGAGGAAACACGCAAATATTTAAAGGATAAGGCCCAGCCATTTTTCCAAGAAGGCGAAAAAAAACTTCGAAACGAAGGACTTCCAGCCTTGGGAGACCTCATCGAAAAACTAAGGAAATGATTTGGAATGAATCCAGCAACTGGCCAAGGGAACAAGTGGGTTGTCGGAATAATGGGTCAAGCCGTGATTTGAAGTTGATCGATTTCCACCCACTGACAGGAGTATCAGGACCATGTTTCATAACAAAGGATTGTATTGCGGAAATTATGCCTTGTTGCTGATTGCTATCGCTGTGCCCACCACCGGATTGGCGATGGATCCCATGAATGAGGAATCGGCCGATTTCGTTGCCAGGCGGATTGTGGAGACTTTTGCCAAGGAAATTCAGGAGAGAAACATACCAACCATTCGCCTTGAGTGCCGGCGATTCAATGGTGAGGCTCACACGATGAATCAATCGTTCAGTCGGAAGCTGGGCCTACAAATGCGCCGACTTGTCCCTGGCACGAAGGTTTCGGTGAACTCTTCCGACATGATTATCACCAAATTTTTCCGAGACTTTGGTGATGACAAACGCAAGTCGATCGTGCAGGTGCACGCCGTGTTGGTTGCTGATGGGAGGCCTGTCGCGGAGAAGAAGCTTGATGATGCGACGCTAGGTCAATTAAGCGATTACATGTTTGTTGCGCAATATGGAGAAGACAAAGGGGATTTACCGCCTCCGCGAACAGTGGTGGCGGTGAGTGCTCCCACGGAGATGATGGAGGATTTTCGCAAGCATGCGGCTGACCTGCAGGCTCCCATCCAATTTTTGGGAACCAAAGTGACCGAAAAGGAGCGGATGTCGACAAGAAGCGTGGTAGTGCACCGGAATGGCAAGCCGTACTACGAGCTTTCCATGTATGTTCGTGGGGATGGAGGTGACTGGAACCAAGTGGAATTTTCCGGCATCGCCACGGATTTGCGCGGGAATGTGAGTATTTCGCCTAACAAGGAGTACAAGCTGAAGGTGAAAAATATCACCTCCCACCCCATGGGATTCCGCCTGGATATCGACGGCTTGGGTTGGGAGCAGTTCCGGGACAAGGCCTGCTTCTCCAATAGTGACAAGGTGATCATGGTTTGTGATCCGGGTGAATCCCATGAATTTGAAGGCTGGCTTAAAAATGACAAGAGCAAGTGGCCGTTCAAGACGGAGTTGCCTGGTGACTTCGGGCTAAGAAAGGGCCTTGCTGATATCGGAAGAATCCAGATTCAGGCCGTGTGGGGATGCCCACCCAAAAAAGTCGCTGCTATGGAA
>CAWUOD010000399.1:0-3797 GCA_963923115.1 uncultured Singulisphaera sp. | reverse complement strand
TTGTTCCCAGTAACCTTGGCCAAAATACCCATGAATTGGAAAAGGAGCTGGTTGGGATCTTTTGTGGGCTGACTCGTGGTCCCTTGGGAAACACCTGGGGATATGTCACCAATGGTGGAACCGAAGGTAATATGTACGGCCTTTTTTTGGCCAGGGAGCGATATCCCGAGGGAATTGTTTATTATTCCGAGGATTCCCATTACTCGATCTCCAAAATCCTCCGTGTCCTCAAAATGCGAAGTCTGATGATCCGAAGCCTTCCGGATGGCAGGATGGACCTGGATGATCTGCGCGAGACGGTTCATATCGAACGCCATAAGCCTGCAATCATGGTGGTCAATGTTGGAACCACCATGAAAGGAGCTATTGACGATTTGGTCGGAATCCGACAGGTCCTACGGGAAATGGGGATTTTGCAAAACCACCTCCATGTGGATGCCGCGCTTTCCGGAATGCTTTTGCCATTCATGGATGATGCACCCCCATGGGACTTTTCGGCTGGCGCTGACACTCTTGCCATTAGTGGCCACAAAATGATTGGTTCCCCTATTCCGTGTGGAATCGCCCTGGCCAAGAGGGAGTTGGTTGATTTGGTTGCAAGTGGCGTGGAATATATCGGCTCCAGGGACACAACCCTTTCGGGGTCGCGAAATGGGATAACGCCCCTTTTTCTCTGGTATGCTTTTCACACGATTGGGGCAAAGGGTTTTCGACTATGGGTTCAAAGGTGTCGCGAGATGACCCGGCAAACAATCGAAATCCTTACCCCGTTGGGGCGGAATCCGTGGTCTCACGAGCAATCGATCACCGTGGTTTTTCATCGACCTTCGGTCAAGCTGGTTCGCAAATGGCAACTGGCCACGGAAGGGCCGATATCCCACATCATTTGCATGCCCCATGTAAACCGCGAGCGAATCCAGCAATTTGCCGATGACCTTCGGAACGAGTCCAATCCAGCAATTCTTCAGGGGTTATCATGAAGCAGATTTCCGTAGTTACCGAGGATCGTCCAGGTCTTGTCGCTGATATTGGGGGCGTGTTGGCCTCGGGTGGACTTAATTTGGATCGTTTGGACGCAGAAAGTATCGCCGGAAGGGCGATCGTGCGGATTTGGGTGGAACAGGCCGAGGAGGCCCTTGGGCTCCTGTCGCAAGCCGGTTATCAAGCCGTGGGAGAGCAGGTTTTGCTTATCCGACTGGAGGATAAGCCCGGGGCCCTTGCAGAGCTTATGGAGCGGTTTTCGGGTGCGGGTATTAGTCTTACCAGTATCCGTTTTGTGAGCCGGTTTGGAGGCCAGGCAATTGTGGCGTTAACGGCTTCCCGAACGGAGCCCGTGCTCGCGCTGGTCAAGGATTGCCTGATCAGTTAATGGTGTCAAAACAGGTTGGTTATGTGAGTATTTTTTCAACAATCTCACCGTGGACATCCGTCAGGCGTGTGTCGCGTCCCCCAAACCTGATCGTGAGTCGCTTGTGATCGACGCCCAGCATATGAAGCATGGTGGCGTGCAAGTCATGGATCTGGACCGGATTTTCAACGGAACGATATCCCCATTCGTCGGTGGCTCCAAAGGCCATTCCGCCTTTTGCGCCACCCCCGGCCATCCAGATGGAAAATCCAAGGGGGTTATGATCTCTTCCGTTGCTGCCCTGGGCAAAGGGTGTGCGGCCAAATTCTCCGGCAAAAACCACCAAAGTTGTTTCCAAAAGTCCTCGAGCTTTCAAGTCCTCGAGCAGGGCACCAATAGGCTGATCCACCGCGAGGGAGTTCTTTTCATGACCGTTTTTCAAATCACTATGTTGATCCCAGCGGTCTGAGCCCACATTGGGACAGGTGACCTCAATAAAGCGAACACCCTGTTCGATCAGCCTCCTGGCAAGAAGGCATTGTCGGCCATAAATTCGCGTTGGCTCATAAGGGCTCTCAAGGCCGTAGTTTTTTTGGGTTTCTTTGGTCTCTTTTGAAATATCCAGCAATCCCGGCACTTCAGTCTGCATTCGAAAGGCGGTCTCCTGGTTTTTCAGGGTCGCCTCCCATTCGGGAAACGCAGCAATCCGATTGGCGGCCAGTTTGTCAAGCCGCCTGGCCAGATCGAGTTTGGCCCGTTGTTCGGCCGGGGATTTGTCCCTGGATTTCAGATTGGCGACGGGTTCTGCCGCGCTTCCCTTAAGCACGGAAGCCTGATATGCCGCCGGTAAAAAACCCGAATTGAAATTGTCGAGCCCTCCAGGAGGAATAAGACCTCCATTAAGTACAATAAAGGAGGGCAGGCTGTCATTAAAGGAGCCCAAGCCGTAGCCAAACCAGGCTCCCCAACTGGGCCGTCCCTGGATTCCTGAGCCGGTATGAAGAAAATAATTCGCCGAGGTATGCTCGGGAAATTTTGCCACCATGCTGCGAATGACACAGAGTTTGTCGGCGTGTCGGGCCGTTTGGGGAAATAGCGAGCTTATTGGCAGGCCCGATTGTCCCCGTTTTTCAAATTTCCATGGACTGGCCAGGACCGAGCCAATGTTGTTGAATTGGGTTGGTTCCACCTTCATCAATTTGTTTGGATCCTGTCGGTCATATTTGTCCAGAAATGGCTTGGGATCAAAAGTGTCAACCTGCGAGGGGCCGCCATCCATGTAAAGGAATATCACCGATTTGGCACGGGGTTTGTGGTGCAATCCACCTTGGGAATCAAGAATTCCCGGGGACACACCCGCAATCCCCATTTTTTGCGCAAGCGCGTCCGCCGCAACCGCACCAAATCCCAAACAGGCCCCGCGCAGCATCGACCGGCGGTTCATCCAGGGCCCGACAATTTTTCCGCATTGCATGTCTGAAATTCCTTAGCGGATGAACACAAATTCACGAGTGTTGACAAGGATGTGGGCCAGTCCTTTCCAGCTTTCCGGATCCGCCGGATTTCCACGCGACTTGATGAAATCAAGGCATGTGGCAATCTCCTCGCCGTTGGGTTCCCGGCCGAGGGCCTCCCGGAACATCGACCGGATGCGCTCCACTGGGTCGCCCGGCATTGTGGCCATTTTTTGTCCCCATGTTTGGCAAAGGTCGTGGACAAGTGGATGATTCATAAGGATAAGGGACTGTGCCGGGACATGGGATTCCGTCCTTCGACCCACTGTTGAAAATGGAATCGGCGTATCAAAGGTAAGCATCCAGTTCGAGAGGAAATTCCTTCTCACTCCGACATAGATGCTGCGGCGACCGTCCTCGTCCAGTTTGCCGGAGTTCGGGCGGCCGCGCCCCTCCTGGAAATCGTTGATCCAGGGAGGGGTTGGCGGACCAAACCTTTTTTCGCCAAGCCGCCCGGAAACGCGGAGCAAATTGTCTCGAATCGATTCGCCACTCATCCTTTTTGGGCGAAAATGGTGAACCAAACGGTTTTCCGGGTCGACGGTAAGGGCGCGCGGGTTTGTTTCAGAGGATTGCCTCCATGATTTGGTTAGCACCAATCGTTTGATCATCCTGCGGCTGGACCAGCCATTTTGGATAAAATCTATGGACAAAAGGTCCAAAAGGTCCTGGTTTTGAATGGAGTCGCCAAGCACTCCCAAATTGTCAACGCTTTGGACGATACCACGACCAAAAAGGTGATGCCAAAGCCGGTTGACGGCAACCCTTGGAACCATTGGAGTCTTTTTGGGATCTGTCCATTCGTCTGCCAGTTGGAGTCGTCGACTACCGGGTCCATCAATCCGGTTGTCCCGGGAAAGGGCCTCGAGGTTTGAGGGTTCAACCTGTGTTCCCGGGACTTTTGGTGATCCGCGCACAAAAACCCGATCCCGGAC
>CAWUOD010000398.1:0-3802 GCA_963923115.1 uncultured Singulisphaera sp. | reverse complement strand
GGAGGTCCATTCCATGCCCGCCCCCGTGAGGATCTCCGAAGCCGCGGCGACAAACTCCCGCGAGCGGGGAACCGCGGCCCACCAGGACGCCCCAAATCCGGGGGCAATTTTGCTCATTTTCTCCAGGGTGATGCCGCTTGATGGAATATGCTTGCCAAGACAAAGTCCCGGAGGCGCGACCATCGTGACCGCGGATTGTCCATCCGCCGCCTGCATCTCGACCATTCCCTCGAGTATGTGAAGGATCCAATCGGGTTCCTGGCTTTTCGAATTGCGGAAAACGGCCTCCGCGACCAGCTTTCCCTTGCCAACCGTTTTTAGCGATACCTTTTGTCCATTAAGAACCAGATCGATGCCTTTCGCCCCATCTCCGGAGTTCCCCCCGAAATGAATCTCCACCTGCCCCTCGAAAAGGTGCAGGACGGGACGATTGGGTTCCGTTCCCGGTTCGAATCGCAAGCGTGTCCCAATCGGTTTTTCCGCCCCCGCTATGGTCGGACAAAGTCCCAAGGCAAAGACCTTCCACCCTGCCCTGCTGTCAAGTGCGGCCACAAAGCCGGACGGAACGAGGATTTCTTTCCCCCAGGAGATGGATTCGCCGGGCAATCTCCTTTCCGGATTTTGGCCCTTTGACCAAACCAGTACGGGTAAACCCTCAAGGACCGTGGATTCGGTGGCCAAAACGGAAACCTGCCCCGCGAAAGCAACCGTTTCCCCGGAAGGATTACCACCCGCGAGGCTTTTCGATTCTCCCGATGGGTTTACACCTTTGGCGCTTTTGGCCAAAAGGCTTTGTTCATTTTCCGTGTCGGTTCCGCGATCAGGAATGGTTTTGAAATCCGGTCCCCGACCGGAATGGGATGCGAACCCGGGATTTTTTTTTTCCGTATCCCGGCTTCCCCCTTTCTGTTTTTCCTTGCCGACTCCAAAACCATCCTTGCTTTCCCCGTTTGTCCTGGATTCGAAATGGACGCCCTGATTGGTGTTTGCGGCGAAAGTGTTCGCCCCGTCAGGCGCTTCTTTTTTGGATGAGCTTGCCAACGAACCGGGATACTGGGTCGATCCTTCGGAAAGCTCCCAAAAACCCATCAGGCCCGAAAGCCCAACAAGGCAAAATCCCACCAAGGCAAGTCGCCAAACCCCACCCCGTCCATCCTCCCGATTGGGTTTCTCGCTGGCCGCCTGCTCCTTATGGAGAAAATGATGTTCGACACGAGCCAGGGGGTTCTCATACTCAACCGGAACAACAACCTCTTTTTCCCGGGACAAAGTCGACAAATGATCCAATTCCAGATCTTCCAGATCGATCCGGCCGCCTGCCCAAACCAAAAGATTGCCCTCGGGATCATCGATGCCTTCCTCGTTTTTGCGGCGGACGGCAGGCGGAGGGGCGCCAAGAGCCTGATGACACCTTGTGATCTCCAGCAAAAGCGCCGGATTGCGAAAAGCCTGTTTTTCCAATTCGGCTTCGGCGGCGGGATCGAGTTTGTTTTCGAGATACCGTGCGATGGTGACAACGGGTTCCGCCGACTCGGTTGGCTCAGGGGAAACCCCGTCCCAAAGGACGCGGTCCAACTGATCCAGCCATTTGCCAGCCTCGGGATGCTCGGCCAGAATTTTCCCCAACTCCTTGGTTTCGGTGGGGTCCAGGCGATCATCCCGGTAATCCAAAAGCCTTTTCAGGGTCAAACGCATATTCGGGGTACCTCTCCTTTGATTTTCTCAGGATGGGCCCATCCGGGGAAACCCCAATTCCCCGTCTCTTTTTTTCATGGGAAGATTCCGCTTGCGCCAAAGCCCGATTGGAGGGCCAAATAGCCGTTATTGATCCCCTTACCGATAGGGAACCCAAAATGGTTCGCCTGGTGGCATCCTTGTTTTTGATTCTCCCCCTTGCCCAAACCACCCAAGGCCAAACCCTGACTGCAAATCCTGAAAAAATCAATTTGGGCAAAATAGGCAGAGGCTGGTCAGGCGAGGCGGAATGGTCCCTAACCAACACCGGAGCCAACCCG
Organism: uncultured Singulisphaera sp.; assembly: GCA_963923115.1. Taxonomy (GTDB): domain Bacteria; phylum Planctomycetota; class Planctomycetia; order Gemmatales; family Gemmataceae; genus SYLG01. Next base: position 1,787 of record CAWUOD010000398.1, on the reverse strand, counting down.
GTTCAAATCCTTGAAATCCGATCCGGTTGCAACTGCGTGGAAGCCAAAGCTGAAAAAAACCTCCTTTCGTCCGGAGCTTCCACCAAAATCCGGGCCCATATCCGAACCCTTTCCCAGACGGGGGGAAAATCCTCCTGGAAAGTTACGATCCTGTTCCAACATCCCGATTCCATCCGCGAGGAACCCAAAACTCTCGCACTTTTGGCAACGGCCGAATTGGTGGCCGATTTGCGGATCGAGCCAACCATCATCTCCTTCAAGGGTGCAGGGCCGGGGCAATCACAACTCACCATTTTTGACGAGCGGTCTCCCCCCATCCGGATTTTGAAAACGACCACAAACATTCCAGCAATTACCACACGCTGGGTGGAGAATGGCATTCCCGGAAACCAGTCACTTTTGATCATGAAAAAGCAAGGCCCGCCAATGAGGGGCTTTGTGGTGCTGGAAACCGATGACCCAACACGGCCCCGGATCGAAATTCCCATCCATATCGAGGAAACACTCACCAATCTTGTGGAAGTCTCACCCACAAAAATCCAATGGAATCCATCAGGGAATTGTCGCATGATCCTGTCCCGTCCAGGCGACCTTCTCCTCCGGGTGGAAAAAGTGGAAGTCCCCGAAGGTGTTACCGTAGGCGTTATTCGGGGCCCAGGGCCGCGCGCCACTCTGGAGTTCAAAAAGGTGGGACAACTTGCCTCCGGATCCAAAGCCGTGGTGATTTTTGAAAAAAAGGAACTGGGAAAGCTTGTGATTGATCTGGAATAGCAATTTTTTAGCAATTAAAAATATAAAATACTATTGTTTATTCAATATATTTTTTGTGAATAAATTTGGAAATATTAGTAAACCGTAAGGCAAAATTTTATTCGTTGCGCCACCCCATTAGGTTGGTAGGATACGCTTCAAAGGGATCGGATAACTTTTTTCGACCCTTCCATGGAAGGAACCAGGTTCATGCCATTAGGGCGGGGCGTTTTGCTTACCGGTGCGACAGGGCTATTGGGGCAATATCTCCTCAAAGACCTTCTTTTAAAGGCTGTTCCCGTCACCGTTCTGGTTAGGGATTCAAAAAAAAATCCGGCATCCCAACGCATAAGCCAAATTATTGGGGATTGGGAGACAAGGTTGGGGCAAAAATTACCCCAACCATCAGTCCTATGTGGAGAACTCGGGCAAAAAAACCTGGGGCTAACACCAACTGACAAGTTATGGGTCAGTCGAAATTGCCAAAGTGTGATTCATTCCGCTGCAAATTTGTCTTTTCGCCAAACTCCTGATGGGGAACCCTGGAAATCCAATGTGGAAGGCACGGCTTGCCTTATTGATTTTTGCAAATCTGCGGGATTAACAGAATGGCATCATATATCAACCGCATTCGTTTGCGGAAAACGAACCGGGATTATTTCCGAATCAGATTTGGATCATTGCCAGGAATTTAACAATTCTTACGAGGCAAGCAAATTTGAAGCCGAGAAATTGCTTCGAGGCACCAATGGAATAAATCCTACTGTTTACCGTCCGTCTGTAATCGTGGGAGACAGCAAAACAGGACACACAACAACTTTTACAGGACTTTACCGGTTTTGTGAAATGGCCATAAGGTTAAGTCGCCTGCCACCTATTCAAACAAAAAAGAACAAAGAGCCAGTTAATCTTCGAATTCCATTAAACGGCGATGAGTTGTGGAATGTTGTGCCTGTGGATTGGGTCTCAAAAGCCATTATCCGGCTTTGGTCACAACCCCACTCCTGTCTCTTATACACATCTCCGAGCCCACGAGA
>CAWUOD010000397.1:0-3813 GCA_963923115.1 uncultured Singulisphaera sp. | reverse complement strand
GCTCTTTCGGTCAAAGGATGTGGAACATCCAAGGAACCGTGACTTTTAGAAACATCCAACATGTTTTTCGCGGCCATCGGGGTATGAATCCCATTCACACCCCAAAATGGATCTTTTGCTAATTTTTTTGTGGATCGCCTTTCCCGAATGCGGAGAAAAGCTTCCAAAAACCGTAACGGATTATTTGGTGGGATCCGTGGAAACCTCGGAGGCGGCGGGTTTTTCATAGGGAATTTCAATCGACCCGCCCGAGAGTCGCATCAATTCCGCCGCGATCAGGGCCCGATCAAATCTCAATTGGTCGTAATTCACCAAAAACTGGATCGATTGAGGCAACAAAAAAGCGTCCATGGGGCTAAGTGTCGACTTGGTCACACGATTAAATATCTTGCGCGCATCGTCGATTCCGGTTCGGTCCGCTTCGATCCGTCGTTCTATTTCCCGCAGGGTCAGATATCCCACACGGGCTTCCAGGCGGGTCAGATTGGTGGTGGTGGCTTCTGTCGATTCCGCGCGGTCGGCCAAAGCCTTCGCCCTTTCCACCCGATAAGGCCGTGGTCCCGCCATGAATGGGGGCATTTCCAGATTGATCGCCCCCGGACGATATTCGCTACCCCTTTCCGGAGTTGGAATTGGCACACGATTTGTATCCGCGAAGGATGCGTAAGTCCGATTGATAAGGCCAAATGGATTGCTTCGTCGCTGCGCCTCGACTTCAAGGCGGGAGACTTCAAGTCCCGTCCGGGAGAGGAGCCGCTCCCCCCGGTTTTCATCAACGGCTGTTTCAAGGGTTTCCAGCGTGAGGGAAATTTTCGGTTTTAAAATGATTTTGTCCGCGGGTTGGGGAAGGTATCCCAGCGCGCCGATTCCACCCATCTCCTCGGCGAGCAAAAAGCGCGCTTTCAGTCGGCCCAGTTGGGCGACGGCAAGTTGGTTTTTTGCCTCCGCCAAGCCCATTCGCATTTTGGCGTTGATGCCAATCACCTCCTCGATGGCCCATCGGCTAAAATCCTTGGCATGCTCGGTTTTGGTTCTTTCCAGCGCCGCCACCAACCGGGTTAGATGATCCGCCTGGATTTCCGCATAAACAATCGTGAAATAGGCTCGCCTGACGGCATACTTGGTGTCTTCGATTTCCTGTTTGAGCGCGGCTTCGGCCGCCTCAAGCCCTTGGGCGGATTGGGCTCGCCGGATGGAAAGATCAGGAACAAGTCGCCCGAGCCCCCTGATCTGAGTGGCACCATTATGGGCAATCTGGGCTGCCCTTAGGCTGGCTCTGGCCCCCTCTATGCGGGGTTGAAGCTCCAGGGAAGTCGCAAGGCAATCTTCCAGGGAAAGGACCCGGGGTTTTAACCCACGGCTGACTTCTTCTTCAATGACCGAAAGCAAAGGAGCAGGCGGTGGCTTGGGTGTAAAGAAATCCAGTTGTCCGGGAACAGATAATAGCAAGCACGCCAGTTGTGAAATTCCCATCCTGATCCGCCCCCTGAGGAGATTTGGCCCGATTCGCGAACCGCAGGCGCATTCGAAACCCAACTCAAATCCATTGCAACAAATTTTGCACCAAAAAGGATTCGGTGCCTGGTTCGGATGGTATCCGGATCACAATCCCCAACGAAAAAGGTAAGGCTTTGACGATTATTTCGGCTTCCTTGGCATCATCCGGGGCGAATTTTCAAATCCGGCTTAAGATATACCCATGAATTTTAGGAGCTAACCACCATGGCCAAGTTCGCAGTAATCCTCCCCGCTGCCGGTCAATCCACCCGCTTTGGTTCCACGGAGAAGAAGCCGTTCATCCAACTGGAAGGCCGAACCGTTTGGCAGCGCACCGCGGAACTTTTCTCAAACAGGGAGGATGTTGTCCAGGTGATCCTGGTGATTTCTCCGGAAGATAGGGAGATGGTTGAATACCGCCACCAGGCCAACCTGATGTTTCTGGGAGTCAAACTGGTGGATGGTGGATCGGAGCGTTTCGAATCCGTCGCCAATGCCTTGTCCACAGTTCGTGATGATGTCGATTTCATCGCGGTTCACGATGCGGTTCGTCCTTGCACCAAACCCGCCGACATCGACCGGGTATTTGCCACGGCAGAAAAGTATGGCGCGGCCCTTTTGGGCATTCCGGTGGCGGACACCCTCAAGCGCCTTGATGAAGACCGCAAGGTTATTGAGACGGTACCTCGCCGGGGACTTTGGCAAGCCCAAACACCACAGGTTGGCCGCAGGGATTGGCTTCTCGATGCCTATGCCCGCCGCTCCACGCTACAGTCCGAAATCACAGACGATGCCCAATTGCTCGAGGCCATGGGGCACCCTGTCGTCATGGTGGAAGGTTCCCCAACCAATCTCAAAATCACAACCAAGGACGATATGCTAATCGCCCAAGCTGTGCTGGCCGCCAAGTTTGGGGAAAAGGTGGTCAAACAATATCACCCCTTCGCGGATGAGGACGGAAATTGGTAGGGGGGATGTTGGCGAATGGAAAAAGGCGGCTTCCCGGGCATCCAGGTGGTTCAGCCTCAATTCCAAATTCTCGTGGTTGTTCCGGATTCATCAAGGATTGTTTAGGTCCAAAATTAAGGAATAAAACCGTGCGTTCCCGGGAGGGGTGGGTGTATCCGGTAGACCGCGCGAAACCTGCCGATCAAATAGCCTGGCCTGTTTATGGTTCCATCCTTTCATCTATGGGAATTTCGCATGGAAGCGCGAGGGTGAGGAAGGAAAATCAGGTTTGCCTTTCATGAAGTCATCGCTTCCAACGAAAATCGCGTCAATTAAAGGATTATTCGGAAAGGTATCGTCCGTGATCACCACGAAAAGGCTCAAGCTGGTTCCCGCTTCGGCGCAACTTGTCCGCGCCGAAATGGAAAACCGCGCTTTGTTTGCCGAACTTTTGGACGCGACCGTTTCCGAAAATTGGCCACCGGAAAACCTCGCGGATGCCTTGCCCCTATTTCTTGAATGGATCGAGGCTGCCCCGGAACAGGTGGGTTGGTTTGGTTGGTACGCCTTGGCCAATGAGGAAAATCGTTTTTTTCTTGTTGGTAGCGGCGGTTTTATGGGCCCTCCAAAAGAAGGGGAAGTCGAACTTGGCTATTGCGTCCTTCCCCAATTTCAGGGAGCCGGATATGCGACCGAAATGGTTCAGGCATTGACAACATGGGCTTTCAGTCGGTCCGGAGTACTCCGTATCGCCGCAGAAACCGAATGGGCAAATCCGGCATCGGTTCGCGTTCTGACAAAAGCCGGATTCACCCCTGCGGGTTGCGCCAGGGACCCCAACGGGGAACGATTTGAACTTGTTGTCAACGGTTAAATCGCTTTCTTCCGGTCGTATATCAGAACAGGCTGCCCCATGGAATTTTAATCCTTCCCGTGTTTTGTTTATTTCAGCATATCGTGTGAAGAGTAGGTTGTGGATGATTCGCCAGGACCGGCCGTGGTCAACAAGGTGTCCCATACTTCTTATTCCTTTGGTCCACAAAACTTCACAAATGGACCCTGATTGCATCCACGACGCTAAAATGGACCCAGGCGCGTAAAAAGTATCGAATCAGAAGGGGATCACATTAGATGAGTCAGCAAAATGCGTCGGGGCCCCTTGCGGGCCGGGTGGTGGCCCTTGCGGAGAACCGCTTCCTTGATGCCCTTGCCAGGATGCTTGAGAAAGAAGGGGCAGTGGCGATGCGTGTTCCCCTGATTTCGATTCTCGATGCCGAGGATATGGCGCCCGTCGACGCCTGGATCACCCAGGTTTCCGCAAGGTGGTTCGATCTTTGTGTGTTCATGACAGGGGAGGGCATCCGCAGG
>CAWUOD010000396.1:0-3831 GCA_963923115.1 uncultured Singulisphaera sp. | reverse complement strand
TTTTCATCCGACCAAAAACAATATATTATCATCCGCTTAAAAAAATTTTTATTTCATTGAGGAATAAATTATCGTGATTAAAATATACCGAAAAACTTGCATGAACCTACTGATCTATGTGTTTTTATTTGTAATCGGCAAAGGGACCGCCAGGGCGGATGAGGTCACACGGGTTTTTCTATTTGCCGGCCAATCCAACATGGTTGGATCCGATGCGAACCCAAAACAAATTGATGAATTTCCCAGCTTCAAGGGCGCCGCCAAACAACAGGACGATGTACTTTTTTCCTGTCATCCCGGAAATGGTCCAGGGGAAACAAAAGGCTGGGGCCCTTTGAAACCCCGGGATTCCTTTGGCCCGGAACTGACCTTCGCCCGCCAGGTCAAAACCAGGGTAAATGGTCCGATAGCCATTATCAAATTCGCGGTGGGTGGAACAACCGTCGCCTTTGACTGGAATCCCGATGCTCCAGATCAAGGACAAAAACTATATCCAAAATTTCTGAAATTTGTCCGCGAATCTCTTAAGGATCTTGAAAAAAGGGGTATCAAATACCGGCTGGAAGGTGTCATGTGGCATCAGGGCGAAAACGATATGCTTGACCGGAATTTATACAAAAAGTATTCCATTGGCCTATCCAGCCTAATCCGGAGACTACGCGAAGATCTCAATGCGCCGCAACTGAAATGGTACATCGCCGAAATTAGTGAAAAGGGTATTTGGGGAATGGACCACCGCCATAACCTTGGTGTGCTCCACCAACAGCAGGCCCTCGTATTGCAATCAGATCCCCTTCTCTGCTGGGTTCCCACCTCGCATTTGGCTTTCGCCGTGATGGGCAATGGTCAACCCCATTACCACTTTGGAACACAAGGCCAGCTTCAACTTGGGGAAGCTTTTGCGGCGGCATATCTGCGTGATGTTGGACAATCGGTCGACCAAACCGGAAAAAGTTCCAAAAATGGTTTTCCGGCCGGGGAAAAGTCGAAAGTCCGACTTTTTGTTTTGGCCGGACAAAGGAACATGGAAGGCGAGGATGCCTTTCTTTCGGAAATCCCCAAAGTCGCTGGCTTTGAGACTATCAAACAAAGCCAGGAACGGGTTCTTTTTCGCTACTCACTTGGTGGTGGGGTAAAGGCTTCTTCTGGCTGGGAACCTTTGGGCCCGGTTGGTCTCCTGGGCAATTTTGGACCTGAACTCAGTTTCGGTAATATTCTTCGCCATTCGATTGATGCGAAAACAGCGATTGGTATCCTGAAATTCACCCATAGCGGAGCCCAGGGACCGGATTGGTCCCCAAAGGATTCCCCGGAGTCCCATCGCAGTCTTTATCCAAAACTTTTGGCTTTCATTTCCCAGGCCCGGGAAGATCTCAAAAAAAGGGGATTGGATTCCAGCCTGGAAGGGGTTTTTTGGCACACAGGCGAGAATGACACCTTTTACAGCCCATACGCGCAAAACAATGCAAAATGGATGAAAAACCTGATTGAACAAATGCGCCTTGACCTCCAACAACCCCATCTCCATTGGTACATTTCCGGTCAGCACAAGGATTCCCCATGGCGGAATATCGAGCTGGTCAATCAGGGTTTGAAGGATCTTGCGGAAACCCTTCCAAATATCACAATAATCCCAACATCCGATTTGCCTCACGAAAAGGTCCACTTTGGAACCAGGGGAACCATTTTGCTTGGGAAAAAAATGGCAGAAACCTATCTTCAAAATAACAAATAAACCATTTACTAATAACAAATTCACAGAAAGGTTATTGAATTGCCTAAAATAAAATCCAAATTATCAGACAAAAAATATCAAATATACAATAATCGTTAACAAAAAAAAGAACCAACAAGACAAACCGGAAAATCCGGCCTTGCCTTGTTGGTTCTTTTCGAACGGAAGGTTTAAATCACCGGGGTCTTTCCAGGCATGGCCACAGGGGGTTCAGCCAAAGGACCAAACGCATATTGCCCGGACTTTTTGACTTCGTCAGGGGTAAGGTCCTCGTTGGATTTCAGCAAATTCGCCCATTCAATTTTCTTGCCTGTGTAACTCGCGGTTCGGCCCATAACCGCCATCAGGGTGCTTTGACACATCCAATGGCCATCGTTGATGGGTTTACCCGCCCGAATGCTTGCGAAAAGTTCGTTATGCTCGTTTTGATACATGTCGTCCGCGCGATTTTTTTCGGGGCTGTGACGCCAGGGGTGTTTACCGGTGATTTGATGCTTCATCACATCACAGCGGCCCTCGGTGCCCAAAATGAAATCGTTCACTTCGTTGAAACAGCCATCGATCTGGCGACAGTAGCTGAAACACTTGGTGCCATTTTTCCATTCGTATACCACGGCATGATGGTCAAAAATATGGCCATAATCCTTGCCTGTTCGCACTTGGCGGCCGCCAAGTCCGTATGCCGACACGGGTGGCTCATCTTTCATGGCCCACATACACTTGTCAAGGCTGTGAATGTGCTGCTCCACGAGGTGATCCCCAGAAAGCCAACAATAGTACAACCAATTACGCAATTGGGCCTCCATGTCCGACCACCCCGGTTGTCGGGGACGGTTCCAGAGCCCGCCAACAATGTAATTGGTGTGCATGGCTTGGATTTCACCAACCTTGCCTTCATGAATTTGGGCCATGGTTGCCCTTTTGCCATTGTGGTAGCGCCAGCAAAGGCCCGAAACCACGGCAAGGTTCTTCTTTTTGGCCTCCTCACAAGCCGCGATTACCTTGCGCACGCCTGCCGGGTCCACGGCCACCGGTTTTTCCGCAAAAACATGCTTGCCCTTCTCGATGGCGTACCGAATTTGTTCGGCGCGGAAGTGCGGAGGCGTGGTCAAAAGAACCACATCCACCCCGCTATCGATGACTTTTTTGAACGCGTCAAACCCGGTAAATGAGGTTTCAGGTTTTACTTCGATTCGCCCGGCAACTTCGGCTTCGGCCTTGAGTTGGTTAAGACTGACCTGGATTTTGTCACCGAAAACATCACCCATTGCTGTCAAACGAACATGGGGATCAGCCCGAAGGGCGTTGTTGGCGGCTCCGGTTCCACGGCCACCGCATCCAATTAGTCCAACCTTGATTACTTCGGAACCTTGGGCATGAACGCCCCCAGGAATCGAGGCGGCTGCGGCCAAAGCGCCAGCACTACCCAAAAAGGTCCGTCGCGTGGTGGAAGGAGGAGTGTTCATGGATCTTGCTCCTGATAGCAAAGGGAGAAACTTATGGCCCGGGATCGCGGCGCCAAAAAGCCTTGTATCGGTGGGACACTTCAATCTGCAAGGGTTGGAAACCCTGGCTTTAACGGGATTTAGGCACCATTGGATGTCACCGTAATCAAAAGAGAACCTGCTACGGAACCCTTCGAGTTTTGACCACAATTAACCCAATGACAACATAGAGTCTAACATCTGAAAAAATGGCGTGAGGGTCAAGCCCCTGAAATTCTTCCCGAGTTATATCCTGTCAGGTTGCAAAACACCCATCAGACGGTCGGATTGCGGTTTCGTCCAAATGCTTCCGTGCTATAATGAACCGAAGAGCCCATTGGCCGCAACAAGTTCCCACCAGCGGCGTTTTCCAGGATGGCTTTATGTTGCTTAAAAATCGTTCGAATGCGTTTTGTGATGGGCAATCCAGACGCTCCTTCCTTCGTATCGGAGCCCTTGCCGGAGTGGGAGCGGGTTTAAATCTTGGTTCCCTGGCCAAGGCAAAATCGAAAGAAAAAAACCACAAATCCGTAATTGTCATTTACCTATCCGGAGGCTTGAGCCACCAGGACACTTTTGATCCCAAACCCAACGCCCCGGCAGAAGTCCGCG
>CAWUOD010000395.1:0-3833 GCA_963923115.1 uncultured Singulisphaera sp. | reverse complement strand
GCGACCGCCAGGGCCTCGGAGGTTCACTATGTCCTGACGCAGGCGAACGAATTGGGCGCGGACGGACAAGTGACAGGGCATCTGGAAAATGGTGTGACCCGTGTGCATTTTCCCGGGGACACCCCAGTCGAAAAAGTTCAGGAATTCACGGCGAAACTGCGCGGGCTTGCGCTGGAGAGGGGAGGGAATCTCGTGTTGGAATCGGGTTCGCCCGGCCTGCGCAAGGTGGTTCCGGTATGGGGGGAGCCGCGTCCCGACCACGAGATCGCAAGACGGATCCACGGGGAAATGGATCCTTTGAAGATCTTTAATCCTGGTCGCTTTCTTCCCGGCATCTGACACCACGGGCAACCACGCGATCCTTCCCGACCAGACAAGAAAATTCAGGCCCCACGAGGTTCGATCCATGACCGCAATCGCCACCAAAACCCCGCTACCCCTGGCTGGGAAATCGCCCGCCGATGGAGGCAAGCCGCTGGGGGCAAACATCGATTACGAATACTTCATGGACTGCGTCCATTGCGGGCTCTGTCTGGGTTCCTGCCCGACTTATGTGGAAACAGGTAACGAAAACGATTCTCCCCGCGGCCGGATCTATCTTTGGCGCGCAGTCGCCGATGGCCGGACCGAGCTTTCCCCCGAGGCCCAGGGGCACCTCAATTTGTGTCTGGAATGCATGGCTTGCGAGACCGCTTGTCCATCCGGTGTCCAATATCACAACATTATCCACTCCTTCAAGAAGGATATGACCCGCCTGGCGCCCCCGGCGCCGACCGTCACCGCCCTTCAGCGGTTCATGCTTTTTAACCTGACGCCATTCCGGGACCGGATGCGCCTTGCTTTGTTGCCCGTGCGTATTTTGCAAATGCTTGGCCTTGGTGGCCTTGTGCGTTTGGCCGGGAAACTCCTTCCCAAATCGCTTCGATCGATGCAGGAGATCGTTCCCGACCTTCACGCGCACCACAACCTCCCGGAATTTCTCCCGGCCATTGGACCCCGTCGCGCCAAGGTTGGCCTGATGCTCGGTTGCGCCCAGGACGCGTTTTTTCCCCAGGCCAATTTGGCCACGGCCCTGGTGCTTCAGCACAACGGTTGTGATGTGGTGATCCCCAAAGCCCAGGGGTGTTGTGGGGCCCTTCACGCACATGCCGGGCTGGACAAGGAGGCCGCCGAACTTGCCAAAACCAATTGCCATGTTTTTGACAAGGCGCTTGGAGGCCTGGCCGATTGCGATGCGATCATCAACAACGCGGGTGGATGCGGACCGGTGATCAAGGAATATGGTCGCATGCTCGAAGGGGGAGACTGTTCCAAAGAAGGATCCTTATTCGGCAAAAAAGCCAGGGATATCATGGAATTCCTGGTCGAGCTTGGTCCCGTCAAACCGAAATATCCACTCAGGCTCAAGGCAACCTATCACGATGCCTGTGGCTTGGCCCATGCCCAAAAAATTCGCAGCCAGCCCCGTCAGGTGCTTTCCCTTATCGAGGGATTGAGCCTTGTGCCGCTGAATGAATCGGAGTTTTGCTGTGGCGCGGCGGGAAGCTATAACATCACACAGCCAGAAATGTCCAACACTCTGGGCGAACGAAAGGCGAACAATGTTCTCGATACCGGCGCCGAGGCGGTTCTAAGTGGTAATGTCGGATGTCTTTTGCAGATGATCCGCCATATACGCGACCGCAAACCGAATTTCTGGGTCGCCCACCCGGTGGAGGCGCTGGCGGCGGCGTATACAGGTCAACGCCCTGTCGGACTGAGGAAAAACGCCTAAATGGGCGACCAAAGTTCGTCCCCAATGAAAAAGCCCGGCCTCAAGGACCGGGCGTTTTTTTATTTGTTGGAGCTGTTCCTATACCTCGGCGAAAGCCATCCCTGATGCCTCGCAGAGTTCCCTGCGCATCTCGTCCATGGGTTCTGCGACCTCATCCACCGCATCCTTGAACAGGTCGCCTACCAAAAGGTCAATTATGTGGCGTTTCATGGTCGGGTGCTTTCGTACAAAGGCGCCAAAGTTGAATCCTTCATAAAACGCATAAACCAGGCGTTTCATACGGTTCATACCTTTCAGGAAGTCGCCTTCCCATGCTCCAAGGCTGGTCCCGCTCAGGTCGCCGTGCTCGAAGCCTTTGATAATGGAATCCGCCGCGAGTTCCCCGGATTTCAGGGCGAGAAATACCCCCGAGGAATAGATTGGGTCGAGGAACCCAAAGGCGTCCCCCACCAATACCCAGCCGTTTCCGGAGATTTGTTTGGAGCGGTACGAGAAGTCCTTGGTGGAGTAATAGGGGCCAACCCTTTCGCCCACGCTGACCCTCTTTTGCACGGCGGGGCACCGTTCCAATTCCTGCTGGAAAGTCTCCTCGAGGCTTCCTCTCCCCGGGGCAAAAAGGTAATCAAGAGAGGAGACCACGCCCACCGAGAGCATGTCATTGTGCTGGGGAATATACCAAAACCAACCTTTTTTATCTTTAGTGGCGCAAACCAGTGTGGCGCCTTCGTCCAGACCGGCTTCCCGGGCAGCGCCTTTGTAGTAGGTCCAGATGGATGCTTTTCGCAAATAGGGGTCGGCCTTGCGTAGGTTGAGTTTGTTCATGATCAGGGAGCTTTGCCCGGTGGCGTCGACCACGACATCGGCAAAAATCTCCCTTTCTTTTCCATCCTGATCCTTGACCCGGACACCATATGCCCTGTCGCCTTCCATGAGAACATCCATGGCCCTCAATCCATAACTGACTTCCGCGCCATGCTCCTTGGCGTTTTCCAAAAGCATGGCGTCAAATTCTTCCCGAACGACTTGCCATGTTTGGGCTGCCTCGTGGGGATTATTTTCAAAGAAGTAGAAGGGTTGGGATTCCTTGCCCGACTCGGCAACAAACTGAACCGAATATTTTTTCTGGAAGCGGCTGGCTTTGACCTTGTCAAGAACGCCAAGTCTTTTGAGTGTCCAATAAGTATCAGGCATCAAGGATTCGCCGATGTGAAACCGGGGACCTTTTTCCCTTTCGAGGATCTGAACGGAAAGCCCTGCTTGTGCGCAAAGGGTTCCGGCGGCGGCGCCAGCGGGTCCGCCACCGATAACAAGGACTTGGGGGTGCCTGGGAATCGCGTGGACCATTTGAAAACCTCCGATAGTTGTTTAAACAAATATTAGTGTGTGGCGATTGCTTTTGTCAAATTTCGCTCATGGATTTTTTGGTTTCGGAAACCCGTTGCGCGGTTCTTGGCTTTGCAATGATTTCCTTGGATATCGACAATTAAGTTGATTGTGTTAAAAAAGTTTATTTTGGCTGTAATTGGATATATAAATATACAAAAAAAGAGGACCGCTTCGGCGGGAAATCCCAAGCCCCTGGTTTGACCAAAAGATTACACTTCCCAAGGGCTGGTTTTGCCATGGACAATTCGGCTGCCAAGGGGTGAAATGAGTATACCCGCCTTTCAAAGACACCAAGAAATTGCCATGGTTTCAACCCCCTGCCACCGATGGATTCTCTATGTCCTTTGGGTATTCCTGGTGCCACCTGTTTGGGGTGCGGACCAAATCGATTTTGAAAAACATATTCGCCCCATTTTGGTTGAGCATTGTCTCGGGTGCCACGGTCCAAAAAAACAGCAGGCATCCCTAAGACTCGATTTGCGGGAATATGCTTTCAAGGGGAGCGAATCCGGCCCGGTGATTGTTCCCGGAAAGCCGGGCGATAGTCTTCTTCACAAGGTGCTTTTGCCCGATGCCGAAAAGCGGATGCCACCCAAGGCGCCCCTTTCCGGGCTGGAAATCGACAGGATAAGGGAATGGCTTGCCCAGGGAGCCCATTGGCCCAGGGAAACCG
>CAWUOD010000394.1:0-3836 GCA_963923115.1 uncultured Singulisphaera sp. | reverse complement strand
CGATCAGGGCCGCCTCTGGATCGCCGAAGCTTTTTGTTACCCCAGAAAACGCGCTCCCAAGGATGCCAACGACCGGATTGTGATTTTCGAAGACACCAACAACGATGGCAAATTTGACAAACGAACCACCTTCATCGAAGGCCTCAACCTGATCAGTGGTTTTGAACTGGGTCACGGCGGGGTTTGGGTCGGCGCGGCGCCCGAACTCCTTTTCATTCCCTGGGACGAAACCCGGACCAAACCTGCCGGTCCTCCCAAGGTGCTTCTGGATGGCTGGGGCTACCAGGACACCCACGAAACCCTGAATGCCTTTATTTGGGGACCGGATGGCTGGCTTTGGGGCTGTCACGGCGTTTTCACCCACTCCCGGGTCGGCAAACCGGGCACCCCCGACAAGGACCGCACCCCGATCAACGCCGGGATCTGGCGATATCACCCCACAAAACACATCTTCGAAGTTGTAAGCCAGGGAACGAGCAACCCCTGGGGTCTTGATTTCAACGACTTTGGCGAGGCCTTCATCGAAGCCTGCGTTATTCCCCACGCCTTTCACATCATTCCAGGTGGCCGCTATCTGCGTCAGGCAGGATCCCACTTTAACCCTTTCACCTTTGCCGACATTGACACAATCGCCGACCACCGCCACTACCTGGGCAACAACCCCCACGGCGGCAACAACCGCTCCGATTCCGCGGGCGGTGGCCACGCCCACTGTGGCACAATGATCTACCTTGGGGGCACCTGGCCGGCCGAGTACCGCAATGGCTTCTTCATGGGTAATGTCCATGGTCGCCGCATCAACATGGACACCCTAAAGGAAAACGGTTCTGGCTACATCGCCGGCCACGGTCCGGATTTCCTCATTGCCAACGACGCCTATGCCCGTTTCATCAACCTCCAATATGGACCCGACGGAAATGTCTACCTCATCGACTGGTACGACAAGCAGGCTTGTCACAGCACCGTGATCGAAGCCCACGACCGGACCAACGGTCGCATCTACAAGATCAGCCATCGCGCCTCCAAGCCCGTCACCGTCAACCTGGAAAAGGAAACAACAGAGGCTCTGGTTGATTACCAGCTTCACAACAACGACTGGTTTGTAAGGCATGCCCGCCGCATCCTTGCCGAGCGGGGAACCAACGCGGAGGTTCATAAACTCCTTCGTGAAAAGATCCTGACCCAAAAGGATGCCAGGCGTCGGCTTCGTGGCCTTTGGGCCCTCCACGCCACCAAAGGACTCGATCAGGAAACCGCTTCCAAATTGTTGGCCGATCCAAACGAGCATGTCCGCGGCTGGACCGTTCGCCTCATGGGTGAGGAAACCATCAACGCCGCTTCCAACAATACTCTGGGCAAACTCGCCACAGAGGACAAATCCCCCGTTGTTCGTCGTGAATTGGCAAGTCTTGCCCAACGACTTCCAATCAGCGAGCGCTGGGCCATTGTCGAGGCGCTGGCCAAACACAAGGAAGACGCCAAAGACTTTAACCTCCCCCTATTGGGATGGTACGCGCTTGAACCGCTTCTCGATGCCGATCCTGCCCGGGCGATGAAAATCGCCCAAGAAGGGCCCGCCATTTGGGGACGCTTCGCGGTGCGCAAGTTGGCCTTGGTGGCAACCCCCAAGACGCTGGATGCCGCCGTCGCGGCTGTGGAAAAAGCGGAACCTCGCCGGATCGAATTCCTCGGAGAAATCCGTGAAGCCCTTCGTGGCCGCAAGGGCATCGCGGCTCCAGATTCCTGGAAGGATCTCTATCCCCAATTGGCCAAATCGGAAAACCCTGCGATTCGGGATGTCGCTTTGGCCTTGGCAACAGGCTGGGGTGACCCGCGCGCCCTGGGCCAACTCAAAAAGATTCTCGAAGACAAAAACCAACCCGCCAACCGCCGTCGCGAAGCCCTGGCCGCGCTCGTCCAGGCCGACTCGCGAGGACTTGGCCGGCAACTGATCGCGATTGTCGCCGAGGAAAAGGATGCCGATCCTGTCCTGATTCGGGATGCGATCAAGGGCATGGCCAATGTGGATGGCAATGGTATTTCCGAAGCCTTGGTCAATGGCTACAAACGATTTGATGCCAATCAAAAGCGCGATGCCCTTGCAACCCTGGCCTCGCGTCCACTTTGGAGCAAGGACCTCCTCAAAGCGATCGAATCGAAAAAAGTTCCAAGCACCGATGTGGGCGCGGAATTGGTCCGCCAGATCCGGAATCTGGGAGATCCGGAACTGGACCGTCAACTTGCCAAAATCTGGGGAATCGTTCGCGACACCCCTGCGGATCGCAAAAAGAAAATGGAAGAGGTTCGCACCCTGGTCGCCGCCAAATCCGCCCCGGCGATCGACCTGGCAGAAGGTCGTCACCTGTTCCAAAAGGTATGCGCCTCGTGCCATGTCCTTTATGCGACAGGCGGCAAGGTCGGTCCGGAGCTGACAGGCTCCAACCGTTCGAACCTCGATTATCTCCTGGAAAACATCCTCGACCCAAGCGCCGTGATTCCGAAGGAATACGCGGTGTCGGTCCTGGCGCTTTCCAGTGGTCGCCTGGTAACGGGCATCATCACCCAGGAATCTGGGGATCGTCTTACCGTTGTCACCGCAAACGAGACCCTTGTCATTTCCAAGGGTGATATCGAAGCGCGCCGTGCCTCGGACCAGTCGATGATGCCCGACAACCTCCTGCAAAACCTTAGTCAAAATGAGGTTCGTAATCTGTTCGCCTATTTGCGCAATCAGGGACAAACACCGATTCTGGCCAACCAGGAAAACCTGAACCTCTTCTTCAATGGCAAGGATCTTACCAACTGGATTGGTGATCCCGCCCTTTGGAGCGTGCAAAATGGGGAAATTGTGGGCAAAAGCCCGGGAATCAAAAAGAACCAGTTTCTGGTTTCGCAAATGGACCTCAAGGATTTCCGTTTGGAGTTTGATGTCAAGCTGACTCCCAACGCCGAAAACAGTGGGGTTCAAATCCGGAGCGTCCTTCTCCCTGATGGGGAAATGCGCGGACCACAGGCCGATATCGGCAAGGGATGGTGGGGCAAGCTCTATGAGGAATCCGGTCGCGGCCTCCTCTGGAACAAATCTGCCGAAGACGCGGTCAAGGTCAACGAGTGGAACCACTATGTGATCGAGGCGAAAGGTCCCACGATCAAGACCTGGATCAATGGAAAGGAAGCGGTCAACCTCACCGACGAAAAGATTTCCCGTCGGGGACAGATCGGCGTCCAGATCCATTCCGGAGGCGCGATGGAGGTCCGGTTCAAAGACCTCAAACTCAGCCTTTTAGAGGCCAAACCTGCCGCCGCCTCGGCCGCAACTCCAGGCTCGGAGGCAAAGACTCCCTGATTAGGCACCTATTGCCAACCATCTGTTGGGCAACATCTCCTCCCGAGTTGATATTCCGGAGGGGGTGGCGCTTCCCTGATAGACAAATTGGCAAAGGGGCGCAAAACAGGAAGGGATATTGAAAAATCCTGTTGATATGGAATGGCGTTCTGGCCTTCGCTGAGTGAAGCTTGGCTTTAAAAAGGAGTATTCCAGTGGCAAAAATTCCTGTTCGATTGCTTCTTGCCCTTTGTTTTGTTGAAGTGTGCTCCCCTGGTGGAAATTCAAACGGCGACCCAAAGCAAAAGGATTCCCCCTATTTTGCTCATTCCGTGCGAGAGGATATATTTGCCGGCTTTTCAGGAAATGAAAAAGCCCTCAATAGAGGGATAGCCAAATGCGATGAGGCTCTGAAACTGAACCCAAAACATGCCGAAGCCATGGTCTGGAAAGGCGCGGCGGGAGTTTATCTGGCCGGCAAATCCATCCTGGCCAATCAAACTTCGGAAGG
>CAWUOD010000393.1:0-3837 GCA_963923115.1 uncultured Singulisphaera sp. | reverse complement strand
AGGTTTCTCATGTCCGAGCGTTTGCGGTTCCAGCTTTGTTCCCCGTTGTGTGCCAATTTGCTGACCAATACGGGGGTTCGTCCTTTGGCCAAGAACAAAAGGGCAAAGCTGGTTGCCACCACTGGCCAGCTGTCCAGTGCACCCGCCCCACCCCGTCCACTGCCAAAACTTCCATCCGCATCCTGTACGGTAACGAGATAATCGCAGCCGACACGGTACCAATCATGCCCGGCAAAATAGCGCTGGCCCGTCAGGCGGCCGGCCCGTTCGATGCCATAAAGGGCATAAAAAGGGTGCTTTAAGGTTCGCATGGCATCTTCGGGGCCCCGAATTCGCGCAGGAAAATTGTCTCCAAGCCAGCGAAATGCCCGTCTAAGGGGCATATTCTCCTCGTAAAGCCCACAATCGTCGGCGGAGCCATCGGGCCTGAGTTTTTGCTTACCTTTTTGCAGGTCCATTCCGGTGATAATCAGATTGCACAGTCCCGCCGTGGTCATGGTTAATGTGGTAAAAGGCTCGTTTCGATAGCTCCAGCCTCCATCCCCCTGCTGATTATTGAGGATGTCGTTTTGAAGCTCTCTCAATGTTCTCTCGGGAACCTGGGCTCCCGCCTTGATCCCCTCGTGAATTCCCAAAAGTGCGTATTGGGTGTTGGAGTTGTCCGGTGAGCCATCGCCTGAGCCGTAGCCCCAGCCTCCGGGTCGCCCATTTTTTGGTGCAATCCTTGTGTCCAGGAGCCATTTCACATTTCGTTCAATCAGAGGCTTGTCCTGGGGTTGGGCCGCCTGGACAAGAACCATGGTTTGCAGTCCCACACTGTAAGTCTGCTCGGGTTTGACTCCCCTCAGGAAAACCAGGCCCCGCTGGATCATGGGATCTTCGGGGCGAATGCCCGCATTAAGCAAAGAAAGCATAGCCAACGAGGTCCATCCCCCTTTTCGGGTGGCGGATTCGCCATCTACCTCCCAGTTTCCCCGCCCATTTTCCTGTTCGCGCAAAAACTTGATGGCCCGATCGATCGAGACTTTGACTTTTTGGACCAGGGGCTCTTGCCCGGGATTTTGTTGGGCCTCCACTCGGGAAATGGGAATACTCGCGCCTCCCCCAACCCAAATAATCGCCAAGGCAAAAGCAATAGCGGGAAGGGAACCGCAAATGTGGAAAGGTTTCATGGTCATGGCTTCCTTCCTGGGATCCGGGCCGGATCCAGTCTGTCTAGTGTCCTTTATCGGCAAAGGGTTTGCCAAATTGGCCACCAAATGCGATCTGGGCCAGACTTTTGCGTTCCCTTGGGGCTTTTTCCCTAACCAAAAGCGCCTCGGGAAGCGATTCGGCATCGCCCGGGCGTCCAATGGCCAAGGCGGTTACCGGTTCGAAATCCTCCGGAACTTGGAAAACTTCCCGAATCCGGTCGACCAGGATTCCCGCCATGGCGTGGGTCCTTAGCCCAAGCGATTCCCCTTCAAGAATTAATTGGGAGGTCGCCAAACCGAGATCGTGCCAGGCATATGTATTGGGCTTGCCAGATTGCGCGAAAACCTTGTGTGCCAGACCGAAAATCAGAACGGAGGCGTTCTTGGCCCATCCCTGGTTGAACTCCACCAAACAGGAAAGGGCTTTTTGAAATTCCTCAGTCTGGTCCCTTGTCGCCACCAAAAATGCCCAAGGCTGTTCGTTGAGGCATGATGGGGCCCACCGTGCCGCTTCGAGAATCTTGGTCAGGTCTACAGGGGAAACCGGTGCCGTGCCAAAAGCTCGGGGGCTCCAACGATTTGCAATGGGCCAATGAATAGGGACACTCGTCGAGGCCTGCTTTTGCATGGAAACTCCAAATCCATTCAGGGTAATTCCCAAAACGGGTCGTACCAATCTCTCTTCCCTAAGTTTAGCAAAGCAAGTGGGGATTCCGCTTCATCCCATGGAGGAAATTATGCCTTGGCCGGTGGTGATTGTGGGGGGGGGAGTTGCGGGGCTGCGCGCGGCCATTACATTTTCCCGTCGTCAAATCCCGTTTCTGCTCCTTGAGGCGAGCCAAACCCCCGGAGGAAGAATTCAATCCGTTTTTACCGTTTCCCTCCAAAATGGGACGGAAAGGTATTGTCTGGACCGGGGCTTTCAGGTCATTCAGCCCTCCTACAACGAATTGCGCCACCCGGACCTTGATCTTGGCGGAGCGGGTTCCCCTCTGGACCTCAGATATTTCTACCCGGGAGCCCGGGTGTTTTTTGGGGGGAAATTCCACACGCTAGCCGATCCCGCGAGGCGACCCTTTGAGGCTCTCGCTTCGGTTTTTGGTCCCATCGGAACCCTTGCCGACAAGATTCGTGTTGGACTCATGCGGCGGCACATCCTCTCCATGGGGGGTGAGGTTTGGGCGGGGCCAAAACAGACAACAATGGAATACCTGAAAGCATGGGGCTTCTCCCCAAATCTGATTGAGCGCTTTTTTCGCCCTTTTTTGGGCGGAGTGTTTCTTGAGGATGCCCTAAGTACGCCCGCCTCGTTTTTTCGCTTTGTTTTCAGAAATTTTGCAAAAAGTCCCGTTGCGGTCCCACGCTTTGGGATGGGGGCTCTGGCTGGAGAAATGGTCCGGCGGTTGCCTGTGCCTTCGATTCGCCTTGGTGCCGAGGTCCAATCGGTCACGGAAATTTCCGGTGGATTCGCGCTGCGTCTGGCTTCGGGCGAATGTGTCGAGGCCGCAAACATTCTTTGGGCGACCGAGGCGGGACCGGCACAAAAGGTTCTGGGCCGGTGGATCAGAAGAACCGAAAAATTTCCTGCAAATCCCGATACTTTCTATCGACAGGCACGAACCCTATGGTTTGCCAGCCCCATGGTTCAGGCAACAGGCCCGATGCTTTTGCTTGACGGGGAGCGGAGGGGGCAGGTCAACCATGCCGCTGTTATGAGCGAGGTGAGCCCGGATTATGCCCCACCGGGAAAGTCGCTGATTGCCCTCAATACACTCTCCATGACAGCAACAACGGAATCCCTCCTTTCCCATGCGGTGGCCTGGTTTGGGCCGGGGGTAAAGGATTGGCAACTGCTTGGAGAGGACCGAATCCGACAGGCATTGCCGGGGTATTTTCCGGGGCCAGAGGAATCCAGCGATTTTGTCCCGACGGACCGCCGGGTGTATCTGGCTGGGGACTACACGACGCACCCATCGCTTGAGGGCGCCCTTTTGTCGGGGCGCCGGGCGGCCGAGCGGATCGTGACAAAGATTGCCCGAACCTGACTTAGGCCACAAAAAACCCGGGGCCTAGCGTGTGTTTTGTTCCGCCAGGGATTGCACATGGTTGAGCACCCGGCGGT
Organism: uncultured Singulisphaera sp.; assembly: GCA_963923115.1. Classification (GTDB taxonomy): domain Bacteria; phylum Planctomycetota; class Planctomycetia; order Gemmatales; family Gemmataceae; genus SYLG01. The sequence continues at coordinate 522 of CAWUOD010000393.1, read as the reverse complement.
GAATCGAGCTGATGATCCGGTCCGCCAAATAGCCCCAGTATGCTTCAGGCCACATCTTGTTGGTGTACCATGTCGTTCCCTCAAGCCTCGTTCTGCCATCGGGCAGTAGTTCCAGGACAAATTGCCCCTTTTTACTTACCAAAAAGTTGTCCAGGTGGGGAGGATGGATGTGGTAGGGGCTCAATTCGTGCATCGGTTCGGGTTGGCTTTCCACGGAAAATGCCAGTTTGTTGGGCGCGTCCCAAACCGTGATTGGTTCCACAAAAGGCCCTGTCGAAAAGACACAATGCCGTATCGCCCCGACGCCTTGCCCCTGAATCGTGGCATGTTTGGGATAGGCGATTCCCGTTCGGAAAAATAGCTCGGTGGGTTCGGGAAGAGGCGGGAACGCGATCACATAATCCCAAACCACCTCGAGGGACGCGTTGACGATCACCGAGGTTTTCACTTCGCGAAGGAGGGGTTCCGGACCAAGGAACGATTCCGCCGCCATCAGGCCCGGAAGGACCGCGCAAATCCCGA
>CAWUOD010000392.1:0-3842 GCA_963923115.1 uncultured Singulisphaera sp. | reverse complement strand
TCCCTGGAATCCATTCAGAAAGGATACCTTTTTTTGTAAATTTTACTTACCTTTTTGCAAAAAGAGCCAAGCTGGGGGTTCTGGGTTTTTTGGCCTTTATTGCTTTCATCCGCCCTGTTATACGATCGGCTCACGCGTGAATTCCCGCATGCGCCATGGAGGGCGCTAGCGGGAACCCTTCCTCGGGTTTGACCCGAAAGTTCACGCCAGGCAAGGGATGGCAAGGATGCCTTTCATGAAGCGTATCTCGCGCAAATGGCTTCTCGCACTGCTCCCATCTTTTTTGCACATCGCGGCCGCCCCGGCCCGATTGGGAGCTGGCTGAAGTCCCGTAGCCGGGTGTCCCACCCCCGGACCAGGCGGTTCGCCTGGATTTGTTTCGAACACGATTCCTCCCCAAATGTTGCCCCAACATATGGCACAACAGGGCGCCCCAACACCGTTTTATGCTGGCCCCCAGGGGTTCAATCCGGGGCAAGGCTACAATGCAGCCCAAACTTTCAATCCAGGATCCAATTACAATTCCGGCCAGGCTTCCGGCCCCCAACGGCTGGTCCTTGGTGGCGGAGATGCTCCGGCTTTTCAGCAACCCGGCATGCCCACGCAACCCGGGGCTAACTACAACGGTCCACCCGCGATGGTAATGGCCAATATGGCGGCCCACCTCCCCGCATCCCAGCCAAAACGGGTTCCTTTGGGTGTGGGACAAAGTCTTGGCCAGGGCAACAGCGCCAACTCCCAAGCCTTCAGGCCCCAAAATCCACAACCCGCCCCCCTGAACCTGGGGCCCACACCCGTGGCCCAGGCCAATCCTTCGGCACGGTCTCCCATATACCTTCCCGGGCCAGAGTCTTTTGGACTGCTGAACACATCCACCCAAATAGCCGAAGTGGATTGGGTAAGCGTTCGCAGCAGGATCAAGGCCCTTTCCGTACGATCTTTTAACCATGAGGAACTCCCCTCCGGACGGCATCGTTTCACCTGCCAACTGAATTCCAATCAGGGGGGGCTACTCCTTGTTGAGGGAACAGGCGCATCAGAATCCGAGGCCATCGAGGAGTGTCTTGCCAAGGCAACCCAAGTCCGGCAAACTCGCTAACCGGAACAAATTGCAATCCGATTTGGGGGCCGAAAGGCCCCGGATAATTGCAGGGGATTGAGAAAACTTAATTTTCCTTGATGTGATCCAACTCCTTGATCTTCCTTGACTTGGGAAAATCAGGGAGTTTTTTTTTGACAATATCGAAAAGGAAAGGTTGCCGCAGGGGGATTAGGTCGTTAATTTGGGGAGGAGTGGGAGCCGGTGGGACAAAGTGGGGCCCTCTGGTTAGATCCGCTGGATTATGGGGCTTCCCAAGTGGAGACGGTTTGACCGCCTGGCCATGCTCCTAACCGGAACACACGAACGAATTCTGGACGAAAAGAAGCGCCTCACGCTTCCCAAACGCGTCCGGGATCAGTTGGGTGACCCGGAATTCCTTTTTGTGACCCCTGGGCCGGATGAATGCCTTTGGATTTACACCAAAGACGGACTGGAAGCCCTTGCGGCCCGACTGGACGCCGCGCCAGCGGCCGATGCGGAGGCCCGGGTCTTTCGGCGCCTTTATTTCGCACAAACAGAACAAGTCGATCTCGATCGGGCCGGGCGCATTTTGGTGCCGGACCGTCTCGGACAATTTGCGCACCTGGGCCACGAAGTGGTTCTCCTGGGTGTGCGCGATCATTTGGAACTTTGGGATCAGGCGCGCTGGAAGGGATATTTGGCGCAACATTCCCCGCGTTTTGACGCCGTGGCCGAAGGGGCTATCAGCGGTTCCGCGGCCATTTGATCCTTGCCGGGGTTTCCCGGCCACCGATCCCCAGGATGGGGTTTTTGGGGCAAGGAGGCCCCGCCTATTCCTCCTGTGGAGTACCCTCAACGGAGTTGCCTGGCCTCCCGTTTTACGGGGAGCCTGGCAGATCCCAAAAAAAGTGTCCGGTTCCCGGTTCCGAAGGATTGGAACCCAAAACAGGACCACCAAGCGGCGTCGTGCGGTTTCGGTTTTGGAATAAAGGGCTCCTCAGGACGCCCTTTGCCTCCCCCGCAAGGAAGCGGAAGATCCCATGGATGGGAAGGGAGTTGTCCATTTCGTCCGTGTCGGCATCTCCCTCCTGGCTTTCCCGGAAGCCAGGAGGGCTTTTTTTTGTACCCCCTCCTCAAATACCATGTGAGGCTGCAAGGATTGCACTTATTGGGAATCGCATGGACACACGGGAAACGGAATCGACTTCGCGGGAAACGACGCACCAGGAAACGCCCCAGGCGGACCTTGTGCCCGCGGGCCATATTTCCGTGCTTCCCAATGAGGTTATGTCCTATTTGAACCCCCAGCCTGGCCAAACCATTGTGGATGCCACGCTCGGCGCGGGAGGCCACAGCCTCCTCATGGCCAAGGCGATGGGCCCCACCGGAAAAATCATTGCCCTGGACCATGACCAATCGATGATTGATCGGGCGATGGCCCGACTGACGGGTTTGCCGGTCGAGGCGATCCACGCCCGATATGACATGCTCACCGAGATCCTCGCCAACAAGGAAATAACCGGTGTCGATGGGCTGCTTGCCGACCTTGGAATTTGTTCCGAGCAGCTTGACGAGGCGGATCGGGGCTTCAGCTTTTCACGGCCTGGCCCGCTGGATATGCGAATGGACCAATCCAGGGGCCAGTCCGCCTCCGACCTGGTCAACCACCTTTCCGAATATGATTTGGCCGATCTGATTTATCGCTATGGGGAAGAGCGCTTCAGCAGGAAAATCGCAAGATACATTGTGACCCGCCGGGGGGAACGCCGTTTCGAGGACACCGCCGACCTGGCGGCCGTCGTTCGAAGGGCGATCCCCAAAAAGGACCCATCGGGTATTCATCCGGCCACCCGCACATTTCAGGCTTTGCGTATCGCCGTCAATGACGAGCTCAACGCCCTCGAGGGATTTTTGGGACGGCTTCACCAGAACATCAAGCCAGGCGGGGTCGCGGTCATCATCAGCTTTCACTCGCTGGAGGACCGTCTGGTGAAAAACACTTTTCGCCAATCGGAATACTGGGAGATTCTCACCAGGAAGCCCATCATGGCAAGCGATGATGAGCAACAAACGAATCCCCGAAGCCGAAGCGCCCGCCTGCGCGCCGCGAAACGAATCGATCCCAATCAACCAAAGGTATACCAGGGAGGGAAGTACCGATGAAGTTGAGCACTGAAACCAAAGCGGGCATTATGGTCGCCTGCTCGTTCCTGGGTTTGACCGGCGTTTTTGTGGGAAAGAAATTGCTCGATCCCGACGGCAAGGTCGAAGCCCTGGTCTCCGAGACAAAAACCGAAGGGGATCCCTCCAGGGATACTTCCAAAGGGGATGCGAATGGTGTTGGAAAGTCAGAATCCAAGGCGGATGCCAAAGGCCCTCTGACTCCAAAGGAAAAGTCGGGAGAAATCGTCCAGACAAAATCCCAGGTCGAACTCCCGGGCGGGATTCCGCCATTGCCCGGAACGGCAATACCCACTTCGATTCCCGCGCCGGTGACCGCCAAGGAAACCCTTCCCGGTGGAATCCCTCCTCTCCCGGGAACAGACATCCCACCTCCCAATCCCATGGGGGGCGCCGTAACCAAATCGGATGGCATTCCCGGATTGCCGCCACTCCTGGCCGAAAAATCGAAAAACGAGTTTCCTGTCTCGCCTCCCCCACCACCGCCCCCGGCGACTGTGGGTGGATTGCCGGGTGGAATTCCCCCGCTTCCGGGTGAAACCGACCCCCAGTCCAATCCGGCGAAAACGGCGGTCGTGAATGGCGCAAAAGAAAAGCC
>CAWUOD010000391.1:0-3846 GCA_963923115.1 uncultured Singulisphaera sp. | reverse complement strand
CTTCTTGCCACCTGCACCCATAGGAGCAGGAGGAAGTTCTTTCTTGAGGTCCTTTACGGGGGTCGACTTGGTGTCACCACCACAGCCAATCGCGCAAAGAAGAGCAAAAGCCGCAAATCGTTTCATCGAAATCACTGAAAAACTCCTAATGGAAAAAAGGTTAAACCGCCGGGAAACTTAGTTACCCAGTTGGGTTGGGCTATACACATCGCCGTCCATCATGCCGGACATGGCCTGATAGACAAACCAGTCGCTACCAGCGCTCGTGGGGTTGCGAACACCCGAAGAACCCTGGCGGAGAGGACGAATGGATCCGTCAGCGAAGGCAAAGTTTACGATACCGGTGTGACGGCTGGAAAAGTAGTTCCAACCACCGTTGGTGGCGCCAGCGCCACCACCCGGAGCCATGCCGAACTTGGTTCCCAAAGAACCCGCGCCAATCCAAACGGGAAGGAATTCACGCTGGGTACCCTGGGTCGCAGTTCCACCAAGAAGTTCACCCAAGGCGAGGGTGTTGGAAGATCCATCGACAATGATGGAGGTTTTGTTCTTGGAACGGTTGGTGTAGACGCCAACATACTTTTGAAGGCTCACACCAGGACCATCCGAAGGGGAGGCGGTGGAGACACCGTTGCCAAGGGCACCGGCAACACCAACATAGCTGGTTTTGCCAAGGTCGAGGTCAGGACGCGCACCAAAGTAACCAAGAGTACAAGCGTTTGTTCCGGGTACGGTCGGGTCGGGCATCATGCCGAATCCGGGACCGTTTACGGTTTGGCTCGCCTGGCGAACTTCGTCGCTGGGGCAAAGGAGCTTGTTGATCTTGGTGTACGCCAGGGACCAATCGGGATTGACAGTCCACCAACCTGGGCCTTTTGCATCAAGGCTCTTGGAAATGGTGAATTGCTTGTAAAGGTTTTCTTCTTCGATGTAGGGAAGGAGGAAGAAAATCAATCCGAAGTGCTGGGCATCAAAGAAGCCCGTCGACCCAACCAGGCTGGATGCACCCAGTTGACCGGGAGGGAGAACACTATTGCTGCCCTCATAGTTGTGGGTGGCAAGGGAGAGTTGTTTCAGGTTGTTGGTACATTGCATTTTGTTGGCGGCTTCGCGGACCTTTTGAACCGCGGGGAGCAACAAACCGATCAAAACAGCAATGATTGCAATCACAACCAGGAGTTCAATCAGGGTAAAACCTGATCGCTTACGACCGATGGACATTAGAAGCCTCCAAGACCCCTGTAGGTGGGGAAAAAATGAAAACAGTCAGAGAGGACTAAAAAGAATCTTAACTTATTGTGGCGTGAAAACGAAGATCTGATGAAGTCACTGACCGAGATTTTTTGGTTTTTAAACGAATCAGGCAAAATGCGGGCTTTGGAACAAATAGGAAGAATGTGTTCCGGTCTTTCAAAAACCCTTGAATTCTAGGGTTTTTCAGCAACAGCCCAGAAAAACGGTTTTCGCAAAAGCAATCGCTTGCAACCATCAGCATATCAAAAAAAATTCTGAAATTTTTATGAATCGTGTTCCAGCTGCCACGCAATATCCTTGCTTTCATCCATTTTGGCATGAAATTTCCATTGTTTATCTCCTCCGTTTTTTTTCAAAAAACTTCCCAACCCCTACAAACAGAACTTTTCTTCCAACATTTTTGCAACCCATTAAGGGTGAAATCCATTCTGGACTAAAAAACTCGTTTCGCTTTTGAAATAATTCTCCAGATAGCCGAAAGAACCAAGGGCGTGCCATGGTGCCGCCTCTAATGCATTTTTTCCCGCAACTTGGTCTTCGGGAGGGAGCTCAAAGATGAATGTATATCGTATTTCCGCTTTAGCTGTTTTGGTCGCCTCCGTTGGTCTCGGTGCGATCGTCGCCCAGGACACAGGCAAAGCCAGGGGTCGCTTACCCGCCAACTACGGGAAAATCGGACTGACCGATGAGCAAAAGCAAAGCATTTATGACATCATGGCCAAATACAAAAAGGAAAGCGACGACCTTGACAAGAAAGTCAAGGATCTGAACTCCAAGCGCAAGGGTGAAATCGACAAGGTCCTCAACGAAGACCAAAAGAAAGCCCTCAAGAAATTGAACGACGCCGGCAAGAAGACGGAAGAGCCAAAGAAGTCTGACGAATCCCCAAAGAAAAAGGAAAACTCCAGCAAAAACTAATTGCTGGGAATACGCTTTTTTGCGAGCTGGGCCCCACCAAGGGGTCCGGCTTTTTTTATGCCCGGAAATTTGGCTCGACACACGATCTTTTTTCCCCTGTTCTGCGTACATTAAATTAGCCACCCGGGAGGGCATGTCATGCTGTTTTCGATTCTGCTTCTTGTCGGAGCGGTTTTTCCACAAGACAAGGACAACGGGGAACCCCTTGAACGGGGCGCCATTCATGAAGCCTATGCGCAACCCGTTTTAAGCCAGCCCAGCCCTGGGCCCATCCTCGACCGCAAGCCTCCCGATCCCCTCAGGGAAATCCCCCCCGACGAAAAACCCGAAGGGGAAAATGTTCGCTGGATTGGTGGCTATTGGAGATTGGACGAAGAACGCGACGACTATGTTTGGGTGAGCGGTTTTTGGAGACAGATGCCCCCGGGCATGGACTGGATCCCCGGCGAGTTCAAAAAAGCCAACGCTGGCTGGCGCTGGTACCCTGGTTATTGGAAGGAAACCAAAATCCAGGACGAAGAACCCGTGGAGGAAGCCCCCCCAGCGATCCCGGAATTCGCGCCGTCCGTTCCCGCGCCCCAACCCAACATGATTTGGTCGCAGGGGTATTGGATATGGCGAGGCGGGGGTTACGCCTGGAGACCCGGCTTCTGGATGGCCCATCGCCCCGGCTGGGTCTGGTATCCCTCCCGCTGGATATTCACTCCCCGCGGTTTTATGCTTGTTCCCGGATACTGGGACTATTCGCTCGAATATCGCGGCTACCTCTTCAGTTCCATGTATTATCCCCGACCCCTGTTCATGAGGGCCGGATTCGTGCATCGCCCCCTTTGGTCGATTCGGTGCAACGACCTTCCAGGAAACCTTTTTGTTCGCACCGGATACGGAAACTACTTTTATGGCGATTATTTCCGGACGGGCTTTGCCAACCAGGGATTCCAGTTCTGGGTCTCAACAGGTCGTTATTATGCGCCGGATCCTATATTTGCGTACTACCGGATCGAACGCCAGGACCCCTGGGTCAGGTCGGTAAGACAATATGGCCGGGACCGTTTTGATGGTCGTCCGTCCCAACACCCGACCTTTGTCGCCGTGGCCCCTCCGCCAAAAGGCCCAGGCAGGCCGGGGCCTGGCAATGGCCCGGTGATCATCAACAACAATACCGTTGTGATCAACAACACGGACAAACTGGTCGCCAAGCTTCCGGAAAAACCCCCGAGCCTTGCAAGCACCCACAAACCACCCCCACGGCCTGATAATTTTCGGCCCGGCAAGGTCAGGCCCGGAGCCCAGGACAACGATAAGGATCCGCAGGTAAAACCCGATGGCAAGGACAAACCTTTGCCGGGACGGCCCGATGGCAAGGACAAACCCAACATTGTCCCCGCGAAAGACAGGCCGGGCGAGAAACCGGCCGAAAGACCCGGAGCCCCGTTAAAACCGGGCGGCCCCAAGCCACCAGCCATGAACGATCCCAAAAATCCGGTTCCACCAGCCCCAAAGCCCCCCGGGCCCGGTGAGGCTCGGCCGGGCTTGCCCAAAACCACGGAAAAACCCATGGGCAAGCCCACTTCCCCGCCCTCAAACAAGCCCATGTCCCCGGAGGAGAACAAGCCCGCAAAGCCCAATACCTGTCTCTTATACACATCTGACGCTGCCGACGATACTCCTTGT
>CAWUOD010000390.1:0-3852 GCA_963923115.1 uncultured Singulisphaera sp. | reverse complement strand
CACCACCCACGCGAGTGGTATAGGCCTTTACGATTCCATAGGTGGTGTCAAGTTTCCTGGAAGGAAACCCCGACCCGCTCCAGATTCCCGCGGCAGAACTGTTGGAGCTTGTGACATAGGGGAAAGAACCATGATCGAGATCCAGGAGGCTTCCCTGGGCGGCCTCGAAAAGGACTCCCACTCCGGAATCGGAACATTCCCCCATCATGGCCTGGGTGTCGCAGATGTTGTCCCGAAGAATTTTCCCGTAGCCCGCGAACTCGCGCGCCAGTTCCGCCGCGTCAAACTGTTTTGCGTTGGGATCGAGGGCCTTGAAAAGTCGGTTTTTCCGGTCGACAATCGGTGTTAGTTTTTGGTGCAGGCTCGCTTCATCAAGCAGGTCCGCCATTCGAATGGCCCAACGGCGTCCTGCCTTGTCTTCGTAACAAGGGCCAATTCCGCGGCCGGTGGTTCCGATCGCCTCGCCCGAGCCTTTTCCCGATTCGCTCAGGCGCTCCTGCTCAAAGTGGTAGGGGAGGATGACATGGGCGGCGGTGCTGATTTTGAGTCGGGGAAGGGCATCAACTCCGCCGTCGGTCAGTTGTTTGAGTTCTTCGAGGATTCGCGGTGGGTAGATCACGACACCGTTGCCAACCACCGCGGTGGCGGTGGGACAGAGGATGCCGGTGGGAAGGATGGAAAGTTTGAAGGTTTTACCTTCGAATTTTACCGTGTGGCCGGCGTTGGCGCCGCCATTGAATCGCACAACGAAAGGGTGTTTGGGGGTAAGGACATCAACAATCTTACCCTTGGCTTCATCGCCCCACTGCAATCCCACCACACAGGTAAAAGCCATGAATCGCTGTCCTTCAAGAGGCCGGGGCGGCTTGCCCGTCCCAACAAGACCAGCGTCAGCCACCAAATTCTGATCCCATGAAACCGGGCCAGATCCACCAATAAATCTAGGCAATCAGTAGGTTTTCGGCAATTCCCGCCCGAATGGTCTCCATTTCAGGCGGTTTTCGACCTCCATGCGCCCATCCTTATGCCCTATTTTCGCGAAAAAGGTAGAGAAACGGGGCCTTTGGCAAGGTCGTTCAGGTGTCAGAGTTGCTGGCCAAAGCCAAAAACATCCTTGAGTCCGGTGAGCACCGTTTGCACCGCCATGGCCGCCAGAATCAGGCCCATGACGCGGCTGATGATACTTGCCCCTGTCGAGCCAATCAGGTGCTGGATTTTTCCGGCGAAACGCAGGAAAAGCCATGTTGCCAAAAGGATGAGGCCCATGATCAGACAAATCAGAAGGTTCATGGTAATGGAGCTGGCATATTGCTCCGCCATAAGGACAACGGTCATCATCGATCCGGGGCCAGCGATGGCCGGTATGGCCAAAGGGTAAACGGCGATGTCGTGGCCTTCTTCGGGGGCTCCCTGCTTGTGGCGATTCTGGGAATCGAAAACCATTTGGAGGGCATACATGAACATCACGACGCCACCGGAAATACGAAAGGAATTGATTTCTATTCCCAGACCATAAAGTAGCGCTCCTCCCGCGAACAGGAACGCAACCAAAACCCCAAAGGAGATAATTACCGCCCGGCGCGCGATTCGGCGCCTTTGCACCTCTGTGGAATCGCGTGTGATGGATAAATAAAGCGGCAAAACCCCCATCGGGTCAATAACCACGAAAAGGGTAACCGCGACTTTGACAAGTTCTTCCCACGGAATCGGCATAAATGACATTATCCGGGGAAGGGGAACCCGGGTCGAGGGATCCATTCGGAATCCCGTGATTTGGGGCAGTGGCTTTGGAGACGAAATGGTCCGTTTCAAACGCAAAATCCCCGGAGGCCTGGAGTATTGGCGCTTCGGGGATCTGATGATTGGCCTGGCCAAATATCGGGATTGATTGGCTATTGACCGGACATCTTCAGGCCCAGCCAGCGGATTGCATCCGGGGCCATTTTGTTGGCGGTGCGAAGACTGTGGGTGCCGCGCGGGTCGTGGACCCTTGTGATGTCGATTCCGGAGTCTTCCGCCGCGTCCATGAAGGTGTCGGTTTGGCTGTCCAGGTTGAATTGGTCCCTGCCAGCCGAGGCGATGTATAGACTCATGGGGAACTTTGTGCTGTCGTGGCGGGGAACCAATTCCGTCGGATTTTCCGAGGCGAGAATCGAGGGGAGATTTGGGTCGGTGCGGTCGTAAAGGGGGTCGAGCATATGCCAAAGACGGATGGTGATCGCCCCGCCAAAAAACCTCCCGATCGGCTCCATGCCCCTGGAAAAGTCCTCCCGATATTGCCAATAGCCGGGAATGTATTTGCCGAGGTAGTCCCCGCGGGTGTTTTCATAGCGGATATTGAGTGGTGGGAATATCGTCAAACAGGTCGCGAAGCGTTCGGGGTGCTTGAGGGCGATCCGTGTCGCCGAGCCTCCTCCCATAGAGACCCCTCCAATCGCCTGGTTTTCGCGGCCGCCCGCGACGCTAAAGTTTTCCTCTACAAAGGTGCAGATATCGTTCAGGAACATGTCCTCATACCGGCCCGCTTTGGTGTTGGCGAAAAAACTGCCAGGGCTGATCAGGATCGCGTCGCCTTTCAGATTTCCGTCCGGTGCAACCACGATCATCGGTGGCAATATGCCATCCCGAATGGCCCGGTCCATCGGGCGGACAATATGGTCAATGAGGCAATTCTCGTCCTGGGTGAATCCGTGCAGCCAGTAAAAAACCGGATAGGTTTTTTGGGGGTTGTAGCCGGGTGGAAGATAGACATAGAGGTCGGTCTTGTGTCCCAGGCTTTCGGACCAGATCCGGTTGTCTCGATGGTGGTTATTGGTGTAATCCAAAACCTCGCCAGCCAATCCCCGATTGATCAATTTGAGCTTGAGGGGCCTTTTGATGGTGAGAGAGGGCAAAGCTGCGATGCTTGCAAGGGCCGCACCCACAAGAAGCAGCAATCCTAAAGACTTTCGCACGAAATTGCCCCCAACTTTCGGTTCCCGACTTCGCCCTTGTGGGAGTCAATCTTCTCCGCTGGGTTTCGAATTCTGAAAGGAAATCCATCCAGTCTGGACAAAAAAATGAGGACAGTGGGGCGAGCGTGACGAAAAGTCGGATAGTGCGAACGATTCCAAAAAAAAGGGCACAGCCGCAATTCACGGCCATGCCCTTTCGATGGGTCAAAAAGCGGAGTTTTTTTGCTCCGAAATGCCTAGTTCACCTTGGAGAAATATTCCTTGGAGCCCTTGGGGTCGGCTTTCATTGTGGCTTCGCCTGGCTTCCAGTTGGCGGGGCAAACCTCACCATGGGTTTCGACAAACTGGAGAGCTTCCAGAACGCGAAGGGCTTCGGGGATGCTGCGGCCAAGGGGGAGGTCGTTAACGACGCTGTGTCGCACAACGCCAGCCTTGTCGATCAGGAACAGGCCGCGAAGGGCGATGCCCGGGCCTTCGAGGAGAACGCCGTATTTGCGGGCGATTTCCTTGTTGAGATCGGCAATCAAAGGATAGGTCACGCCACCCAGGCCGCCTTCTTTTCGGGGCAGGTTATTCCAAGCCAGGTGGCTAAACACGCTATCCACTGAGCAGCCAAGCACAACCGCGTTGCGCTTGGTGAACTCTTCAAGGTGCTCCTGGAAAGCGATGATTTCGGTGGGGCAAACGAAGGTGAAGTCGAGAGGGTAAAAGTAAAGGATGACATATTGTCCGCGATATTGGCCGAGATTCACCTTGGTGATCTGGTCTTTGACGACGGCTTGGGCTGAAAAATCCGGGGCCTGGCGGGTAACAAGGGACATAACTGCTTTTCTCCGTGATAAAAAAGGATCCACCCTCATAATAGGAACCGGGGCGTCGAATTTTCACGGTCCGAACG
>CAWUOD010000389.1:0-3866 GCA_963923115.1 uncultured Singulisphaera sp. | reverse complement strand
AATTCGCCACGGATTTCCGCAGGGGCGTTTGGTTTCAGGTCATACATATCCAAGTGGCTTGGGCCCCCGGCCAAACAAACCATGATTACTGCCCTGGGCGTCTTTTTTAGGGATGGTCCGGAGGGTGATTGGGCCCTGAGGCGAAAAATATCCGCCATTGCCATACCACCAAACCCAAGCGTTGTGGATGCAAGAAAACCGCGCCGGGAATGGGTTTCGTACATTTGTTTAGACCAATTCCCTTATGGGACTTGCCTGATCTTCGACAAGATATTGTGGCCTGCCCTGGAGGTCTTGGAGAACAATACTATTCGTGTCCAAACCCATGTTTTTGTATAATGTGGAGTAAATTTCTCCAAATGTCACAGGACGGCTTTTGGCCTCTCCTCCGATTTTGTCCGTAGAACCGATCACCTGGCCTGATTTCATTCCCCCACCAGCAAGCAAGGCAAAATTCACAGCCGGCCAATGGTCCCTGCCGACTTGTCCGTTGATTTTGGGAGTGCGACCAAATTCCCCCATAACCACAACGGAACAGTCATTTGCCAATCCCCGGAGGTGTAGGTCTTCCACCAAGGCGCTAAGGCATTGATCAAATACCGGAAAATCCTCCCCTTCCCTTTTGAAGATGGAGTTATTGTCGCCTCCGTGCCAATCCCATTTGCTGTAATTCAAAGTTACAACCCGGACCCCTGCCTCAATCAGGCGCCGCGCCATCAGCATACTTTGGGGAACCCGGGGAGCGCCATTTTCGTCAATAAAAACCTTTGGGTCCCCGGTTCCATAACGGGCGATGGTTTTGGATGATTCCTGCGTAATATCAAGAGCCTGAGCCAATCGGGATGATGTCAAAAGCCCAAAGGCTTGTTGATTAAAAGTATCCATCCCCTCAGCGGAACCAGATGCGTCAACTTCCCTTCGGAATTGGTCAAAGCTTCGAAGTAGAGCCTTGCGGTCAGTTAATGCTCCCGATCGATCTGCTTTAAGAACCATATCTTGCCTGGATGGCCCCATGGGGCGAAAAGGCGCAAAGGATGGTCCCAGATATCCCGGTCCAGGCTCATTGTAAGGACCGTGGGTGCAAGAGTAACAAAGACTAATAAAAGGAAGCATGCCCTCAACTGACGGTCCCTGAATTTTGCTGATGGTTGACCCGAATTGAGGCCACCCGCCTTCGGCTTTCAATTTTTGAGGATGATGCCCATGAAAAACCTGGGAGGCATCATGGTCTACCTGGTTTCCGACAAGGGAGCGAACAATGGTAAACTTGTCCATCATCGCAGCAAGACGCGGAAACGCTTCGCAAATCTGAATACCTGGAATATTTGTGGAAATCGGCTTCCAAGGCCCTGCAATTTCCTTTGGGGCATTCGGTTTTAGGTCAAACATGTCCTGGTGTGGCGGTCCGCCAACCAGATAAATAAGGATGACCGATTTTTGTGAAGTACGAATTCCCTTTGCCGCCTCAGCTTCAAGGATTCGCGGGAGACTTATCCCACCCAATCCAAGGGTTCCCATTTGCAAAAAACCCCGCCTTGAAAACAGTCCCGTTCCCGGCCGGGTTCTTTGATGGTTTGATCGGGGTAGAAAGGTATCATTTTGCATAAAAGGATCAAAGCCAAGGTTGGATTTCATAAAAAACCCCCAGAGTGAGGAAGGATAGAGCTCTTGAGAGGCTCGGAGGGTGAATAGCGTATGTAAGTTAAATCGGTGGCTTTTGATTCCACTGTTGAATGATCCTAAGCCGAACTTGGGAATTTTGCCATCCTAAACGCAAAATCAGGAGGATTTTGCACCCAACAATAACCCTTCCGTGAATTGACCTTGCTTGGCTTTGGCCAAATGAAACCATTTTTGACCCGTTGGAATCACCATAAATTTCCGCGGATTGTTTAGCTCAACTTCAGGAGTTTTCCTACCGGCCCAATTGGGGCCAACCGGTAATCGCAGATCTCAATGGTTTTCATTGGAAGGAAAGTCCATGTCCCATGTTCCGTTTACTGGTTTAAATTCCACGGAAGTGGAAAAAAGTCGTTCCCAAAATGGTAACAACCTACTCACACCACCCCTTCGGGAACCTTGGTGGAAGCAATGGCTTTCAAAATTTGATGACCCAGTTATTCGAATCCTTATGATTGCCGCCGCAATTCAAATGGGGATTGGAATTCTCCATGGGGGGATCGTTGAAGGATTGGCAATCATTGCAGCCATACTTTTGGCAACGACCCTGGCATTTGTGAACGAATTTCGGGCCAACAGGGAATTCGATGTACTCAATCAGGTAAACGAAGGGATTCCCGTCAAAGTAATTCGCAACCAGGCAGTTTGCTCTGTGCCACGAAGTCAAATTGTTGTCGGAGATGTTGTACTCCTGGATGCCGGAGAAGAGATCCCAGCCGATGCTTTTGTCCTTCAGGAATCTGCTTTATTTGTGGATGAATCAAAATTAACCGGGGAATCCCTTCCCTCCAGAAAAACCTTGGCAATCGTCGCTGAGGAATCAGCATTCCCGGCAGATAGGGTTTACCGGGGATGCATTGTTAGTGAGGGTAGTGGGATAGTAAGGGTCACCGATGTTGGCGATAAAACGGAAATCGCAAAAACGGCCAGGGCTGCTGGAAATTCAGAGGGAGAACATTCTCCTTTGAATCAACAATTGGAAAAATTGAGCAAGCTTATTGGCGTGATTGGGTTTGGGGTTGCGAGCGTGCTTTTTGTTGCGCTGCTATTCCGTGGAATAACCTTGGGAGCCCTTTTACTTTCACCTATTCAATGGGCGGTTTTCATTTCCTTTGGCCTGGGTGCCCTGATTTCCTTGATTCCGATTTGGGTCCCGATTGTTTTTGATGGCATGGCATTTTTGGGGATTACCGTCAAACCCCCGGAATGGCTTGATTCGGATGGCGTATCCCCCTGGTTGATCTCATTTTTTGGAGGAGTTTTGGCCGGGTGCGCCTCACTCGCGATAGTTGCCCTTTTTCAAACTTTCCTAATTCAGGAAAGCTCTTCATTTTGGCTTGAAACGGAACATTCCAAGGTCATTTTGGACGCATTCATGATCGCGGTTGTGGTTATTGTTGTGGCTGTGCCTGAAGGATTGGCGATGAGTGTAACTCTGAGTTTGGCATATTCCATGCGCAAAATGACCCAGCAAAACAATTTGGTTCGAAGGCTAAATGCTTGTGAAACCATGGGGGCGGTAACGGTTATTTGCACCGACAAAACAGGAACCTTGACCCTGAATCAAATGCGGGTGGTGGCGGCTCACCCCGCCTCAGACTCCATGGAAAACAGGGACACGATTATTGAGGGGATCGCGGTGAACTCCACCGCCCAGTTGACCACGGAAGACGGTGTTATCCGGCCCCTTGGAAATCCTACAGAGGGAGCCCTCCTGTTATGGATTGAGGGGTTGGGTGCTGACACTCCCAAAACCATTTCCACAGGAGGGGAATACTTATCCGTCCGCGCGGGAAGACCTATCCTTTGGCGATCTCCTTTTAAAGCCGATCTGAAATGGATGGCGACTGCCATTCGGGGGGAAAATGGGCTTCCCGTTCTCCATATCAAAGGAGCACCTGAAATTTTGTTATCTTTTTGCACCCATTATTTCACGGAAAATGGACCATCGCCACTTGATGAAAAGGATACCGAAAAACTACAAAAAGGACTCATTGATGCGCAGAACAATGGACAAAGGACAATCGCTTTGGCTTGCAAAAATTTGGAGCAAGACCAAGCCGACACCATCCAAAAAATGGATGGTTTGACATGGCTCGGTTGGTTTGCGGTTGAAGATCCCCTTCGGGCCGATGTTAAGGCTGTCTCTTATACACATCTGACGCTGCCGACGATACTCCTTGTGT
>CAWUOD010000388.1:0-3872 GCA_963923115.1 uncultured Singulisphaera sp. | reverse complement strand
TTTTTTCCTGGAATTTGCTCCGCGGGTTCAAGCTCCCTTTTTAATTTTTCCGCCAGGAAATGGTTTACCTCTTTTATCACCTCCGGGCGAAATTGTCCCAGATCGAAGATATCAGCGGGTTGATCAATGCGTTCGGATTCATTCAGGGTGGGAATGAATGGGTGGTATGGAACCCGAATCGGTTGAGGATCTCTAATTGGATTAAAAAAATCCTCCATTAATCGGTTCAAACCCGCGCGATCAAGGGCCGAGTGTTCTTTCGGAGTCACCAATTGGAAATACATTTTGAGATTGCGTTTTGGCATGAAAAAAAGAAATGATGCCATCAACCATCCCAAGGAAATCAAACCTTCCCTGGTAAACCCGGGAGCTTTTCCGTTAAAACCAAAACCGAACCTGCTGCCCCACAATCCCTCAGTTCGAATCAAAAGCAAATTCGTCTGGGGAGCTTCACGCAAAATCGTTTCAACCCCCGAATTCCCCCCCAAACGATCAATTCCCTCTCTTTGGATTCTCCCGGCTGGCCACAGGATCTGGTTTTGTCCCTCCCGAAGGCCTTTGGCAATGTTTGTTATTGCTGTTTTCATTTTTTCCCGTGCGTCCAAACTGGGACGACTTAAATCGGGAATGGGAATCGCCCCAACCAATTCCAAAAATGGAATCATGGCCGGGCTCTTCCAGTTTCCTTCCCATGATAAAGGCCTTGGTTGGAATGTCGGCCAAATTTGGGAAAAAATCAAAACAGGATCAGTGTAACCGGGATGATTTGGAAGAATTAAAAGACCATTTTTACCATGTTCCTTAATTGCAATATTTAATCCAACTAATTCAACTTTATATCTTAAAAACAAAATAGATCGAACAAATACAGACAAAAAAAACGAGAAATATTTCTGCAATGTTTTTTTCATAACGATACCCTTTTCGATTTTCCATTTTCTTTTTTCAGTATGTTATTTTTGGCCCGTCGCAGACTGTCCCAAAAAGCGATCATAATGAAGGTGACAAAAACCAAAGAAAAGCAAAACCAAAAAATACCCCATCCCGCGGCAAAAACCAGATCCTCTTTCGAATATGGTGCAACTTCTCCGCGACTTGCTGCCGCATCACTCAGGTCCGCCAGGGTTTGAGCCTGGTTTTCCAAAAACAATTGGGCGTAAGCCAGCATCAGGCCCATTACAAGAAGATGAAAGCCATAAAGAATCCTTAATGATTTGGAAATTGAGAAAGGAATTTTGAAGGGAAATAAAAACCATCCGCCCAATCCAATCAGGCAAAGCGAAATCAATGTTCCCACCAAAGCCTGATGCCAACTCAAAGCAAAACTTCCTGTAAGGTAAATTTAAGTACGGAGTTGCTATTTTGCTCTTTGGATCCAAATTCCCAATACCTTGGCAACTTGTTCCATTCCCTCCGGGGAGCAGTTTTCCGGTGTATCCGTTACACGATGCCAATGGGGGTAATCAAAGTCGATAAGATCTATTGCGGGAATACCAACCTGATTTAAAGCAACATGGTCATCCTCAACCGGCGTGCTGCTATATTTGTCGCCACGAAAAAAGTGACATTTTTGCTGAATCGCGATTGTGTAGACCTCGGTAACCAATTTCGATGCGTTCCACCAACTGTTTTGCTCCACAGGAAAACGGGGATCCCTTCCCGCGATCATATCAACCAGAACCGCGCCACGGTAGTTGGGCCGACTGGCAGCATTTTTCCAAGAATTGGCAAAAAATCTGGATCCATGGAAATAGGGATCGCCTTTTTGAAAAATGTATTCCTCCCCGTCGAAGAGAACCAAATCCACACCACAAGGAGTTTTTAAATCTTTAAGGTGCCTTGCCATTTCCATGAGAAAGGCCGCTCCAGCCGCCCCGTCATTCGCACCAGGAAACGATTTTTCCTTCAATCTGGGATCCGTTTCCTGATCGGCAAAAGGCCGGGTATCATAATGGGCACAAAGGATAACTCTTTGGGGCAAGTCTGGCTGAAAAGAAGCTATTAAATTTGCCATACCCACTTCATCGCGTTTACTTCGGGATCCTGCACGAAATTCCTGAAAAGTAACTTTCGCGCCACAATCACGAAAATGGGCGGCAAGCAATTCCTGCTGCTTTTTCATTGCCTCGGAACCAGATATCCTGGGACCAAAGTCACAAATTGTCTTGATGAATCCCATTGCCTTTTTGGAATCAAAAGGAATAGCTTTTTCTGCTCCACCACCAGCCCTGTCTTCGGCGAATTTGTCTGCTTTTATGTTGGGGCTTCCCAAACTAAAAATTCCAAAGCCCAAAAGGCATACCAAGCCAAGACCCAGCCACCTTGCCAAACCCCAATGATTTTCCTGATCTGCATGGCTCATTTTGGTCCGCCTCCGGCAGTCAATTCGAAGATTCCATCCCAATCCTAACCGGACCCGGGTTTTGTGGCGAGTCGAATCCCCCTTCCTTTGTTAATCCATCAATAAAAAAACCGCGTTACCCTCTTCACAATGGGCAACGCGGTTTATCAAACCAGGATTTATCCAATTTATTCCTGGCCTACAGGCTTTGCCGGACTTGCGGCAGGTACTGGAGCGGCAACTTCGGTGACCTGGATTTTGGCAGATTTGCGTAAGTGGTTGGCAAGATGCTCCCGCAGTTTCTCGCCATAGTATTCTTTCACCTCATCCTTGACATCTTCCAATTTCACCTCTTTGCCAGGTTTTTTCTCCAAAGGCAAGATTAAATGGCAGCCAAATCGAGTCATTATTGGATCACTTAACTGATAGGGAGAAAGGGCAAACGCAGCCTTGGAAAACGGTTCAACCATGGCTCCCTCCCGACCAAAAAATCCAACATCACCTCCCTGTGCCTTTGAGGGGCAAATCGACTTTTCAGTGGCCTGCTTGGCAAAAGCCTGATCAAGAATTTGAGCCCGAGCCTTTTCACGGGAAAGGTTATCCGTGCCACTTGGCAGCTTTGCGAGGCCTGCGGCGACTTCTTTTTCCAAATCACCTTTGATTGCCAATGCTACTTCCTTTGCGGTTTCTGGCGAGCTACCATCGGTGGTGTTCAGGAGAATATGCCTCGCCCGGACCGTGGTCCCGTCAAATACCTCCTTGTTTGCATCAAACATTTGCTTCATAACCGCGGGAGTGGCCTGCTTATCCAGGAACTTTTCCCAACGAATTTCCGCCACCATATTTTGCCGGAGTTCCGCTTCACCCAGTTTCAATTCCTCAAGAATTTTTGCGAACTCTTTGCCTTCTTTTTTGGCTTCCTCTGTCATCGCATTAAATCGTTGGGCCAATTCCTGTTGGGTTACATCGATTTTGATTTGGACCAAGTATTGTTCAATTAGGATATTATCGACCAGAAAATTCAGCACTTCCTGGCGCATTTCCGCCCGCTTCTCCTCGGGAAAGCGTTCAAGCGCCCGGTCAAGAGCCAGCTGGTTTATGCTAGCCCCGTTGGCAATCGCAACAACCTTGCCCGGATCCGCGGGAGCTTTGGGCACCACAGGTGTTTCCGCGGCAGGCAATGGCGCCGTTTGAGCGTGTAATCCAAAAGAACCAGTAGTAAAAATCCCGGCAAATAACATTGCGATTCGAATTCTGCCCATCACATCATCTCCTTAACCGCTGCAAGCCGCCTATTCCTTTTTCGGATGAAAAATGCCATATCCTGCAACAATCATGAAGTCGAGACGATTTTGGCGGTTTTGTACATCAAATGCATAAAAAAACCCCACCCAGTTCCCCGGGAGGGGTCAATTGATCCAGAAAAACAGGAAAAAAACTAGGCTTTTAGCATTTCATCGTGACGCATACCGCTAGGGGGCTGGTCTGCCTTGTGGCAATTGGCCAACGCAATTTTGGCGCCGGCATGTTG
>CAWUOD010000387.1:0-3879 GCA_963923115.1 uncultured Singulisphaera sp. | reverse complement strand
TGAACCCTGCCACGATTTTACCATCCTCATTTGCTTTGCAAACAGTTGGAACCTCAGGAACCATCTCCACAATTGTTGCCCAGTCCGGAAATTCCAGCTTTCAGGTTACCGTTTCGAATCTGGGTGGCAATGGAACCATGGGATTGGAAGTATTGGGTAATTCAGGAATTCAGGATGCCAATGGCAATCCTCTGAATGAAAGTTACTCCGCGGGTGAACTGTATACCCTCAATGACAATACCCCACCCACAGTTGTATCAATGCTTCAACAGCAAAGCTCTGTGCCGAGCACGGTTATTGCTCAAATCACTTTTAGTGAAGCGGTGACGGGTTTGCTCCCCTCGGCATTTTCCGCGGTTACATCAACAGGCCAGGTTGTCCCTGTGACGCTTTTGAACCCGCCTCCATCCGGATCTTTTACCCCGGTCTGGTCAATTCAGGCGTCAGGATTGACAGGCTCCGGTCAACTCACAATTATTTTCACCAATACAGGAACCGTTTCTGACCAGGCTGGAAACACCATCGTTTCCCCTCCGGTTGGTAGTGTTATCTCAACCCTTGTGGTTCCGTTCTCAATCCTGAAAGCAAAACCGATCGTTACCGCCGCCGGATATCCAGGAACACCCGCCGTGGTCCAGGTAAACGGAATCGATGGTTCGGTGAAAACATTTACCCCATTCAAGAACTTTTTAGGAGGAGTTCGCGCCACAACCGGCGATTTTAATGGGGATGGGACCCAGGATATTGTTGTTGCTGCCGGATTGAATGGTAATGGAAACATTCGGGTATTTGATGGCAAGAATCTCAAGCCAATCAAAGACTTTTTCCCTTACGATTACTATCAGGGTGGCGTTAGCGTTGCCACCGCCGACCTGAATGGGGATGGTTTTGACGATATTATTTCAGGTGTTACATCCGCATTCCCAAACACCTCCGCCAATATGCCCTCACATGTCGTGGCGTTCGACGCCAAAACAGGTCGGGTGCTTACGAGTTTTTACGCCTATGACACCGGATTCCTCGGTGGTGTGAATGTTGCCGGTGGTGATGTCAATGGGGACGGCAAGGCGGAAATTGTGACAACACCCGCCTTTGGTGGTTCCGGCCATGTAAAAGTATTCTCCATCAGTGCGGGAGGCGTTCCTCGGGTGATTCAAAGTTACCTGACAACCCCATCCAATTTTTCCGGAGGGGTTTGGGTTGCCGTTGGTGATTTCAACAGCGATGGCTACGCCGATATTGCCACTGGCTTGAATGTCGGCTCGCCTTTCATTCAGGTGAATTCCGGTAAAAATCCGGCGCAGATTTTGGATTCCATTGTTGCTTTTAACCCACAGGTACCCTCGGGAGCCAGGGTTGGGACCACAATCAATTCCCAGGGAGTAACACAACTCCTAATCATGCCCGGATACAAGAGCGCCCCGCTTGTTTCGATACAGGAATACACCCCCTACGGTTTTCAACAATTGGATTCGTTCTTTGCAAGTTTCAATTCAAACAATCAGGGTGGGATTCCCGGTTAATGCAAATTGAAACATAACAAAACGAACAATTCAATTTTCTGGGACGGTTCCATTTGGGACCGTCCTTTTTTTCAAATCAATATCTGCGAAATTGGTTTGCCTTCTGATGCCACAAATGGTCGGCCGTCCATAGCATTGAGCACCATTTCTGGCGAATGACCAAGTGCCGTTAAAATGGTTGCGTGGATATCCGCGGGACTTTGGGGTTGATCCCTGGGAAGCGCTCCGGATTTATCGGAAGAACCAACAACCGAGCCAGGCGCGATTCCTCCGCCACCAAGGATTGCCGTGAAACACTGAGGCCAGTGGTCACGGCCGGAATCCGAATTGATTTTTGGAGTCCGTCCAAAATCGGAAATGGACAAGAGGATGGTATCATCCCAATGCCCCCTCTGAATCAGGTCATCAACCAAAGCGACAAAAGCTTTTTCCATGGGTGGAACCAAACGGTTTTTGTGCTGACCAAAATTGTCCTTATGGGTATCCCAAGTTATACCCGGCCCGTTAACAACACTGACAAACCTTGTGCCAGCATCCAAAAGCCTTCGAGCCAAAAGGTGGGCCTCGCCCCATGGGTGATTTCCATATTTCTCCCTGACCGATTCTGGCTCACGATCCAATTGGGTCGCTCGCCGGAGGGGTGACTCCCCCAACATTTCCAATGCCTTTTTCCTTTGGTCCAAAGTCTCTTTGGAATCCCTATCCATCAACTGCCAAAGATTCATTCTTTCCTCCAACTCCTTTTGGATTTGGGGTGAATGGGTTTGGGCAAAAGGGAGTCGGGATTGGGGAATTCGAGGGTCAAGATTTAAGATTAATGGGTCCGCCCCTTTTCCCAAGCATCCACCAAATTGGCCAGGGGTAAGGTAGACATAACTGTCGCAGCTTGGGAAAGGAGTTATGACATATGGGGCCATACCCGGCTTTCTATGCTCCGGCCCGGCAAGGTGGCCTATGAGAGTTCCCAAACTGGGCATGTCCATTCCACTTGGGTGAATGAGGGTGCTATCCAGGCGATAAGGCCTCCCGGTGATTGACCAGGTCATTGCCGAATTGTGTTGTGTGTGGGAATGGTTGACCGATCGAATTAGGCAAAGTCTATCTGCAATATTGGCCAAGTTGGGTAATAACTCGGTGAATCGGATTCCCGGAATTTTTGTCGGGATGGTGGAGAAGGGGCCTCGAATTTCAGATGGGGCCTCAGGCTTGGGATCCCAAAGGTCTATGTGACTCGGGCCTCCGCAGTGAAAAATCATAATAACTTTTTTGGATTTGGCTCGGCCCAAATCCCTGGCTCCAACCCAGGGTGCGCCTTTTACAAATGCCCCGCAAAGGGAGGAAACCAGCGCCGATTGGAACACTTTTCGGCGTGTCATGGGGGTCATTTTTATGCTCCCTCCCTTTTGGATTTCAAAATAAAACAGTCCAGTGCGAAACCTGGCCGAGTAAAATTGTCCAAAATACTTGCAAGGAACTTTATTATTTTCCCGTCACAGGCCTTAACCGGAAAGCTTCCCCACCTAAAAGTTGGTTTGATGTGATCGTGGGGCAAATATATTTTTCAGCATGTGCCACAAAAAGAGCCGTACCCTCCTGATGGCTAACATTCGGCCATCTGGCGGGATTATACATCGCATCTGTAAGATCCCGGACCAGAACCACATTTTTTCCGTTTTTGGCCATTTGGCGCATTCCAAATGGACGCCCGGAAACACACATATTCACATGGACTCCGCATAGGATTACATTTTTGATTTTTTTGAATTCGAGCAGGTTCCAAATTTCTACACCCGAATCACTTATTGCGTCCTTTTCCTGATCGATTCGAATCCCTTTGTGTTGATGGGTCCAGGGTGCCTTTGGATTCAAACCCATGGCTTTTAATTTCTTCGCCCAGGATTCATGTTCTGCCGGATCATCGTCTTCACCCCCATCGGTTTGATCAATGGGATATGCGCCCTTTTCCTCGGCTGGAATTTTGGAGCACCAGTTTCCAATGTCTTTCGGCAAATTCGCTGCCTTGGGAGCCGCCAAGGCCAGCTTCCTTGCGGGTTGCCCTTCATAGTATTTTGTGCAATCGCTAGGGGCATGAATGATTAGCATCCCCCTGGATCTTGCGTTCTCAAGAAATTGATTGAACCTGGGAACCATTTCAGATTCCCGCCTTACCGCATTTAGGCAGTGGTGAAGGTCCCACATGTCGCAAACAATCACCGCGGTTTCGGAGGGTTTCCAATCCGCTGAATTAGTTTCAGTTTGGCCCGCTTCCATCCGAGTCTGAAGGTTCAAGCGAACAACATTATCCGCCCCCAAAACAAAAGAATTTCCGACCAGGCAGGCCAAGAGGGAAATGGAC
>CAWUOD010000386.1:0-3892 GCA_963923115.1 uncultured Singulisphaera sp. | reverse complement strand
GCCTTTGCCCTAAGACTTTCCCGGGCCGCATGGTCCAATTGGTTGGTCAAATTTGCTCGTATTCCTTGAGAAGCAAGCGAAACCGGGGATCCTGACGAATGGCGGAAAGGTCCTGATCCTCACGAAGGTACCGAAAGTCCCGGTATCCCATCTCCAATGCCCGACGGAGTGTTTGAATCGCCTGGTCTGTTTTTTTCAAAAGGGCATAGGAACATGCAAGATTGTAGTAGGCAAGCGGGTCGCCTTTTCGGAGTTGCACAAGGCGCTTGTCTACCAGGAGCCCCTCGGCGAATCGACCCTTGAGGGAAAAGAGATTTCCAATCACGCGCAGGACATCGACATAGTCAGGCACTCGGCGCAACACCGCCAAAAAAAACTCAAGCTCAAAATCCCGGCGTCCATGTCCACTTTGGGCGGAAGCCAAAAGGGTCGGCTCATGGGGTGCGGATTCGATAACCGACTTGGAGGCACTAGCCATGCAACAACTCCGCTGGATCAGTCCCGCTTTACACTTCCAAGTTACCAAAAGATTGACCGGATGGGAAGTTGATCCATTTCCAACCGGCCAAACCGCCTCAAGGTCCCGAGGAATAGGCGTTTAGCATTCGTTTGCCCCATGCGGGGGCTCAAGGTTCTTTGGATCTTTTTGATTTTGGAAACAGGACCAACCCGCAAATCCTGCCAAAAAGGCCACGCTTACCCAGTATCCTGGCAGCACACTCCCCTCCCAGGGGCCCAACCAAGCACCCCAAATTCCTACCCACAAGCCAACAAACACGGAGGCCGCATAAACCCTGAACCTCCATCCCCCACCATTCACCAGAGACGAGGCAACATACCAAAGTGGAATCCCCAGAGGCACAAACCACCTGACGGATCGGCAAAGACCTGACTGGTTGTTGGACCCAAGGGCATATACCAGGACTCCAATGGAAAACGCCAAACCCGAAGCCACCCACATTCCTTTAGGCGAAGGATTGGAGGGGGCGCTCACCAATCGAAGCAGAACCAAAACCCCAAGCAATCCGACCCCTGTGTGAAACAAAAATCCCTTTTTGCCAAAAAGCATATCCCCGGTGTAGAGGAGGAATTTGCCCAGATGAGGATGCTTGAATCCACCTGTCAAACTTTCCGGGGTAAATGGACAACCCGGCCACTGAAAAAAGGCCGGATTGGCATTGATAGGGCCCCAACTACCCGCAATTTGATAGCCCAGGTAGTGATGAACCAAAACAAATGGAGCACCTCCCAGTGCCAATCCCAACCCCCTTTTCCACCAGATTTCCGGTCGCCACCAGTTTCCCGGATTCCAGATCACCCAAACTCCCACCGCGAGAAAAAGCGCCGGGCCAATCCCGGAATCAGTCGCATAAGCCATCCCCAAACAACAACCCGCCATGACAGAGGTTGTAAAAGAGAAACGCGATCCGCTCTGGGATAATTCGTCAAGGAACACAAAAAGCCAGGCACATTCTGCCCAGACCAGAATATGGTTGTTGACAAAGCCCGAATAAGCCAGGGGCAAACCCGAGACCGCTCCACCCAGGAATATCCAAAGGGATTGTTTGTAATTGCGTCCCAAACGCATGGAGAGTATCCAAACCGCAACGGCTCCAAGGGCAAGCGGAAGGGCGCCACCCAAAAGGTTCATGGTTCGGCAAAAAAAAGCAGGAGCCAGCTGGGCCACGGGGCCCCCAAATTGCCGAATCACTTTCCAGATTCCCGCCAGAACCAGCGATGGGAGAGGCGACTTGTCGGAATAAAACCGCCCTTCGATTTGCATGAGATCCAGTGTTCCCCGCCTGGCCAAAACCTCGCTTTGGGGATCGTAAGGATTGGGCTCGCCGGGCCTCGGTCCGTTGGGAAACACGAACATCGACTCATCAAGCGTCCATGTGTTCCTTTCGCCTAGCGATTCCACCGAGGCCAATCGACTCCCGTCGTTCCATGAACCTGCAAACGGGCGGCTTAAAAAGCCACCCACAAGAAAGGCTCCAAGAAACACAACCGCGATAGAAGTCCGGGAGGGATAAAGGGGGCGTTGGGTTTCATTCATCGGCGCATCCCAATCCTTCAAGTAGACAATCACGAAAAGCGGTCATCGGAATTTCCGCCTTGTCTGTGAATCCCCTGCTTCCGATCCATACCGGGCGATCCAGGGGATCAGGACAGGCGATGCCATGACTTCCCCTGACCAGGGTGGGATCCAGAGGAATAATGTCAAAAAGAGTTCGAAAACCCATTTTTTTGGCGAAAAGCCGCCTCAAAATGCGCACCATGGGAAACCGCAAACCAGGATCAACAAAGAGTTCACAAGGATCATATCCCGGCTTTCTGTGAATATCGATCGTTCGGGCAAAGTCGGGAGCCCTGGATTCATCCAACCAATAGGGATAGGCAAACCAGCTGTCTTTTTTGGCCACCAGGACGATTTCCCCGGAACGAGGATGATCAAGCCCAATAGTTTCTCTCGCGGGGCCGACAAAGGTTTCCGCCACACCGGGCAGCTCACCCAAAATTTCCCTGGTCCTGGCAATATCTTCCCTGTCCCGAACATAGACATGGGCCAGCTGATGATCAACCACCGCAAAAGCCCGACTCTGGTAAGTATCAAGCGTTTCCCCAAAGGGGCCATCACGAACCTCCAGCAAACCCCGCTTTCGCAATTCCAGGTTGGGAAGGCAATGATTGGGGGTATCGAGGTGTCCGTATTCCGACACCACCCAGGGCCGTGAACCGGTTTTTTCGCAAGCCGCCAGGAGAATGCCAATAGTCCGATCCAGCTCCCCCATGAGTTTCGGCATATCCGAACCCGATGGGCCAAACCGCTGGGGATCGTAATCCAGATGGGGAAGGTAGACAAACATCAGGTCGGGCCGATCCCGCTCAAGGTGCCATGCCGCCGCCCGGGCTATCCATTCCGTGGATGGAAGCCCCGCCCTTGGCCCCCAGAAGCTGGGAAAGGGAAATGTCCCAACCGCCTTCTCGACCTCGTCGGGAAAAACTTGAGGCGACCCTGTTATGCCAAACCGCTTGTCTCCATCCGAACCATACCAGGGTTTCGGCGTGAGCGAAAAATCGACCCTGGCGCCCTGATTGAACCACCAAAAGATCTTGCTTGTTTGTGTTTTGCGCCCTTGGGCGGCGGCACGCCTTTGAAAGGTTTCGTAGACAGGCTCCGCCCCAATCAAACGATTGGATTGCTGCCAAAAACGAACTTCGGCCGTATCCCGAAAAAACCAACCGTTCCCAACGATGCCATGGCCCGAGGGTGGCTTGCCGGTCAACAGGGTGGCCTGCGCGGTGCAGGTTACAGCGGGCCAGACCTCTCCCATTCGAACGAGACCCTGACTCGTTGCCAATTTCTGAAGATTGGGCGCAAGGGAGAGCCATCGAGAGGTAAGCCCAACCGCATTGATAACAACAATTGGGGCAACCGGTTCACTCATTCCCGAATTCCTTGGATTTGGCTTTTTTGAATTTTGGCGGAAAGGGCATCAAGCCCCCGGTGCACCAGTTTTGGAACCCGGTCAGCCGGGATCTTCAGCCTGGCGGATATTTCCAAATGGGAAAGGCCATCCACCAGTTTTAGGGCCAAAACCTGGCTTTGAGCCGGGGGAAGATCATCGAGGATCGAGGGGTTTTCGCGAACTAGTCTTCGGAGCTGATCCTGCTCCAATAGGTGATCCCCGTGATTTTGGCGGGAAATCCGGGCTCGAACATACCTGTGGGCCAATCCAATCAGCCAGGCATCCAGCCCCGAAGAGCCATCAAATCGGGCCAAAAGCTCAAACTCATCACGGGTCAACTCATGGAGAAACCCCGCAAGGCGTTGGACTCCCTTGGGGGCTTGGGGTGGGGGGGATGGATCGAAATGGTCCAAAACCTGAAT
>CAWUOD010000385.1:0-3902 GCA_963923115.1 uncultured Singulisphaera sp. | reverse complement strand
CGTAAGCACTTTCCCCTTGGGATATTGGAAGTACGCCGTGTGAAAGGGGAAAATCCTTTCCCCTGTCGGGCCAAAATTTCACCCTTATTGAGATGCCAATCCCCGTCGGAAATAACCGACCCATTTGGCAATCGCCATCAACACCAGACTCATGACGCTCGTCATCACAAAAAGCGTGAGAAACAGGCACACCGCACCGGTCACTTGCCGGGTACGGTCGTCCATCCGCATCATCGCCGGGAAGCGCCAGCCGATCATCTCGACCCCGGCGGTAATGGTGGTCAAAAGGACAAATGCCATCGGCAAAATGGTCACCCAGGTGTACCTCCCCTTGCCTGTCTCAAACAAAAGGGTGGTCACCACCGCCAAAGCCAAAACCGCAAGCATCTGGTTGGCGATGCCAAACATCGGCCAGATGGTTCCGATCGATCCGGTCGCGACCAGGAACCCCCATCCCGCTGTCACCAGCAACGAAGCCAACAACGACCCCGGTAGCCAATCGGGTCTCCCCCACGCGGGACGGATCTGGCCAAACAACTCCTGAACCAAAAAGCGGGAGATCCGGGTGCCCGTGTCGATCGTGGTCAGGATGAACAGGGCCTCGAACATGATGGCAAAGTGGTACCAATACTTCCAATAGTGGGAAAGCGTCTCCTCGGAGAAACCGGCCCGCTCCAGGGGACGGGTCAAAATTTGCGCCATCCCCACCGCCAATGTCACCGCCCCACCCGTGCGCCCACGAAGGCTCTCCTCGACGCGGCGTTCCACTTCGGGCAGCTCCAGATGGGACAAATCGCGGGCAGAACCGAGCTCCTCGTGGAGCCGATCGATCTGGGCCTGAAAACGGGGGAGCTGGTTCAGGTCGGTGTTGATCTCGTAATAGAGTTTCGGATCAATCGATGCCCCGGCGATCAGGGCCACCAACCCCACCAGACCCTCCATCAGCATGGCGCCATACCCAATAGGCCGGATGTGGCTCTCTTTGGAGAGCATTTTGGGGGTCGTGCCACTGGAGACCAGCGCATGGAAACCGGAGATGGCTCCGCACATCACACAGATGAACACAAACGGGAACATACTCCCCGCAAAGGTCGGCCCACCCTGGGCAAAGACCGGCTCGATGGGGCGGTGCATAAGCGGAGGGTTGGCAATCATGGTGCCCACCACCAGCAGCCCGATGGTTCCAATTTTCAAAAAGCTCGACAAATAATCCCGCGGACAAAGTAGCATCCAGACCGGAAGCACCGAGGCGATAAAACCATACCCGCAAAGGGCAAGGATCGTCTGCGTCTTGTCCAGGGAAAACCAGGGCTCAAGCGAGGAACCCGGAATCAGGCTTCCCGCCCAGGTGGCCAAAAGAACCGCCAATCCGCCACCGATGGACGCCTCCACAACAGCGCCTTTGCGGATCTTGTACATGTATAGGCCGACCACGAACGCGATGGGGATGGTGCAGGCGATGGTGAACACCCCCCACGAGCTTCCCGGAATCACCTGGCTTCCGCCGTTGGGAAGGGTCACCGATTTGGTGCCCGGTTCCATGGCCTGGGTTGGAAGTCGTCCCTCCACCGGGAGCCCTAACAGGAAAGGCTCCGACCGGGTGATCGGGTCGGTCCCCTTGGACAAATGAATCTTGCAGCCTCCCGGAAAACGGTAAACCACCCGTTTGGAATCGGTGTGGGTGGCGTCCTGGCCCAATGCCTCGCCTTGCGGAAGGAGGATTACCGTCCCCCTGGGGAGCCCGACCTCCTCGCCTCCGAGGGCCTTGACCACCACAAAACCAAGTCCCGCAAGAGCGATAATCACGATGACCAAAATCGCCAGAGCCACCGACCTCCAGGCCCAGGGGCCCAAGGCAATACGGGCCAGTTCCGCGAGGGATTTGCCATCGTGACGGACGGAGGCGGCAAGGACCAACATATCCTGAACGGCACCGGCCAGACATACGCCCACCAAAAGCCACAAAAGGCCCGGAGCGTAGCCATATTGCAAAGCAAGCACCGGCCCGATTAGCGGACCGGCTCCGGAAATCGCGGCGAAATGGTGGCCGAAAAGGACCCACTTGCTGGTGGGGTGGTAATTTTGCCCATCGTTGAGCCGATAGGCCGGGGTCTCCCGGGAATCGTCAAGACAAGCCAGCCTGGCCGCCAAAAACGCGGAGTAATACCTATAAGCGATCGCCAAAATCAGAAGGGCCGCGAGCATCACGGGCAGGGCATGAAGCAGCACCCGGCCATCGGGTAGGGTTTGCCAGAATTCAAGGCCCATGAAAATCACCTTAGGCGAGAGGGAAGAGGGTATCGGATCATTTTAAGAATCTGGAACCAACGGGCACTTTTTTCGTTATCCCCTCGAAACCAGTTCCCTTCAAACTTGGAAAAGTGGTTCAAAATCCATCAGTCGGAGGCGCCCATGGCCGCAAGAAATCGGGTTCTGGTGGGAAATCGAAGGATCATGAGAAGCAGGAGCCCGATAGCCATACCCATGAGGATCCCCTTCTCAAGGTTGGAGGCGACGGCGAGGGATAAAACCAGGCAAAGAAAAGCGGGGCCTTCCAACAGGGCGTAGGAGATGATCCATTGTGTTTGGGCGTTATTGGCCAGGGAAACGGGATCGGTGGAACCTTGTTTGGGGAGAAAGCCACCAATGAAAAAACTCGCCCCTGCGGAAAGAGCAAAAACCACGGTGCCCACACCCACCAGAAGCCAATCCGGCTGCCCATCTTTTTCCCGAAAAGGGGAAACAAACAAGGTAGCCGCCAAAAAAAGCAGGACCCCAAAAGGCAAAGCGGCACAGATGACCTTTAGCACCAGAAGCCGGTTTTGCCCCTCCGGTGAATCGACCCAGGTTCGGACGGCAAAAGAATCCGGTGAAGGCTCGAACATCTGGAAAATCTCCCATCCCACCCGCCAACAAAAAACCCGCCCGAATGGCTATTTGAACCATACGCGCGGGTCAGAAATGCCCCCTGTTGGCAATCAACAGGGGGAACTGTCTCCTCGGAACTAGCCTTGGGCGGCCTTGGCGAACTCTTCGTCGATACGCTTGAGCTCATCCGATTCGCGCTTGGATTGCCACCAGGCCCAAACGACGGCGAGAAGCGCCACGCCCAGCACCGAAATGCCGATGCTCCAGCGGGCGCCAAGGTCTGTGCCATCCTTGATGTTGAAGGTGATGACCGAGGGGAGGATGAGCAGGCTGACCATGTTCATCACTTTAAGCAAGGGATTAATGGCCGGGCCGGCGGTATCCTTGAGGGGATCGCCCACCGTGTCGCCTGTGACCGAAGCCTTGTGGGTTTCCGAGCCCTTGCCCGTGGTCGCGGTTTTGGGCTGATCCTCGATGGTCTTCTTGGCGTTGTCCCAGGCGCCACCGGCGTTGGTCATGAACACGGCGATCAATTGGCCAACAACAATCATACCGGCCAGGTAACCACCCAGAGCCCAGGGGCCCATCGAGAATCCGATGACAACCGGGGCAAAGATGGCCAACAAACCAGGTCCGACAAGTTCCTTTTGGGCGGTCGTGGTGCAAATGTCCACAACACGGCCGTAATCGGGACGCTTGCGACCTTCCCAGATGTCCTTGTCGCGGAACTGCATTCGACATTCCTGGACGATCAGGAAGGCGGCGCGTCCCACGGCGCGGATGGTCATGCTGGAGAACAGGAAGGGGACCGCCCCACCAAAGAGCATGCCGATGAACACATAAGGATCGGCCAGATTGAGGCGCTGGGCCCCACGGAGGAATTCCTCGATGGAAAGTCGGGTGATGGCGTCCTCGCCCTTGCCTGTCGCGGCTATGGCGATGAAGCTGGCAAACAACGACACCGCGGCCAAAACGGCGGAACCAATCGCGATTCCCTTGGTGATGGCCTTGGTGGTGTTTCCGACCGCGTCGAG
>CAWUOD010000384.1:0-3909 GCA_963923115.1 uncultured Singulisphaera sp. | reverse complement strand
GCCACATCCGGCCCGACAAAAATCTCGGGCGCCCCCTGGGCGATCCAGCGGGAAATTGTCTCCAATTCGGAGGAATCCAACGGCTTGACACTCACCTCCACCAAACGGTTGTTTGGGGGCATCTGTCCACTTTGACCCTTTTGGACAATCCTGCTTTCGTCCGGCTTGCCGGGGACAAGGGCCGGGCCCGATTTCCCCCCCCGAAGCATCGAGGCTTTGGTCCTGAGGTCCAGGCCCCCCTCCTGTCGGTGCCTTCCATGGCAAACCGTGCAATGCCGCAAAAAAATGGGGATAATATCGTGCTGGCTCAACAAACCTTGGGACGAGGACTCCTTTTGGGGATCCCCCTTGGGCATGGCCGCGATCCATTTTTCCAACCGTTTCCGCTCGGCTTCCGAAAGGGTGTCTTTTTTCCCCGGGGGCATCTCCCCACTTTTGATTTTTTCCAGTAACAGACTTTTTTCCGGGTGGCCGGGGACAAGTCCAGGACCGGATTCCCCACCCCTGATCATCGCCGCGATGCCACGGACATCGAAATCGGCTTTTCGGGAATCCCCCCCGTGACAACGGAGACATTTGTTTGTCAAAAGATCCTGAATATCCGCATCAACACCCTGGCCGACTCCCGGCCGGGCCCGACCCGGATCCTCATCCCCGAAAACTGCCTTGGCGAAGAGGGGTGCGGCGGCAGGCAAAACGATCAGGAGAGCAATCCAATGAACAGGAAAATTCCAAAGGCGGGAGGGCATGGCATCTCCATGGAGAGATCACATGACCATTAACCTACGCCGTAGACCACCATAGAAAAGACACGAAGGGATTGGAACCGGAAGGAAAAACGCAAAACCAGGGCTTGGCTGTTCACCACACGCGGAGCACCAAAGCTAGGCCCCCTTGCCGCCTAGCGCGATCGCCCGAAGTCCAAGCCCGTAAAATGTGTATTCCACATCGGCGACCTGATCCCAAACCCCAGCCAAAAAACCGCCGTTGGGCTGTTCCACCGCATCAAGAAACTGGGAAAGTGCCCTGATATCGATCGCATCGAGGGCATCCATTTCCGCCAGGGTCCATATCCCGGTGAAACTGCTCAAAAGATCACAGAGCGGAACACGGTCGTTCGCGCGCAAACCACCCTCCGGCCCAACCGCCTCCACAAGGAAATCCACCACCCGCTCATGCAGTTCGCCGGTGAGAGTTTGGGGGGAGACCTGCTTCAAAATACCGATCGCCGCCGCCGTTGGATTGGTCCCCCCGCGGCGGGCGGGCGCGACCTCCACAAATCCGCCATCCTCCCTTTGACGGGACAGGACAAACGGGACAAGGGATTCGGGCTGTGACACCGGCCTCGCCATCACTTCATGGGCCAAAAGTGCCAGGAAACTCTGGTAGGTACTACCCGCTCTGGCGCCGGGCTGCTGGGCAAAACCACCATCCGGAGTTCGCAAGGTACCTATCAGCTCGACAACCCGGTTTTCCCAATCGGAAATGGCCCCTTCCAGGGGATTTTTTGCCCCGGCAAGTTGAATCAGGATGACCGAATAGAGAAGGGAGTAAAAATCGACAATGGTTGCCTGGCTACCAAGTTGCCCCGCAAGAAAAGCGGAGGCTTTTTCGGCGGTGGCCTGATCGAGTCGACCCAGGATGGCCAATCCCCGAAGACCAAACGATGTGTAATAAAGGTCCGAAGGGCCTTCGCGGCCTGGAAATCCGCCATCGGGTTGTTGTTGCGCCTTGATCCAATCCGCATGAAGGTCACGCCTGGCGCTGTCCCAACCGGACAGACCAACCGCAAGCTGCATGGTCAATCGTAAAAGATAGCTATCGCCGGTCATCGGTGGGCATTCTGGGAAAGGCAATCCATAAAGGGCATTTGGTGAAAGGGGAAGTCTAGCGGATCGCGTCCACGGCTGCCGGGCCACTAACCGCGCTGCGAAACCATCCGGGCAACGGTTCCGCGCGCAAACCTTCCTCCGTCATCCGGCAAAGGCATGCGGAAAGGGTTCCACGGGCGTGCACCTCCGAGTCTTTGATCACGGTCATCTCATATTGGAGCGAGCTCGAGCCCAGCTTGGCCAAACGGACCTCGATCTCAAACTCGTCCTGGAACCGGAGCGGTTTTTTGTAATCGCACGAGGCGGAAACCCGTGGGATTCCGTATTTCTGTCCATCCCTGTCAAAAAAAACCGAAAGGCCACGGGCACGCAAAAATTCATGCTCCGCCGTCTCCATCCAGACGAAAAAGCGGGCAAAATGCGCAATGCCAGCCATGTCGGTATCCGCAAATTCGACACGCCTCTTCACACGAAACAAATTCATACGATCCCCTCCACCTCGAAATTGTTAGGAAGGATCGGCCGCTTGGGTAGGCGGATCCCGTAAAACAGCCGGGAAATCCCGCCCAAAGTCCCCCGGAGGAGAACCCTGACGGGGACGAAATCCCATTTCAAATAATTCCCACCAAAGACGCAACCGTAAAACGAAGCCTCCCACAACCAAGGGGAGCCGTCGGAACCGGATCGCATATCCTGAAACAGACCCCGCTTAGCCCTTCTTTGCCAGATCCAGGAACACAATATGCGACGGATTTCCCACAGCGGCGTAATGACCGGTAAAACCAAGGCCTCCTGTTTTTGAATCGACACGGAACACCGCGACATTGTCCCCGCGCTGGTTGCAACAATAAAGGAAGTTTCCGCTGGGGTCGAAGGTGAAACTCCGGGGATAATTTCCCCTCGTCCACTCCTCCCCCACATACGCCAGGGTTCCGTCCTGGGCCACCGCAAAAATTCCAATGCTATCATGAAGTCGGTTTCCCGCGTAAACAAAACGCCCATCGGAGGAGACCAGAACTTCCGAACAGAAATTGCTCCCGGCAAATTTGGCGGGCAGGGTGGAAATGGTTTGCCTTGCGGTCAATTTCCCGGTTTCGGCATCATAATCAAGCAGAACCAGATTGGAACCCTCCTCCTGAATGGAGTAAAACCATCGTCCATTGGGGTGAAAATGAAAATGTCGGGGACCATCGCCGGGAGGGAACGAAACGAAAGGCGTCTCCGCGGGAATCAACGCACCCTTTTTGTCGTCAAATTTCCAGATGTAAATCCGGTCCAGTCCAAGGTCCACATGGAGAACAAACTTCCCCGAGGGGTCGGTCTGGATCATATGGGCGTGGGTCCGGTCATGACCGCTAAACGCGAAACTTCCCGGAGGCGCGTTGGTGGCCCGGGTTGGCCCCAGTTTGCCCGAATCGTTCCGGATGTCCGAGGCGGGCCCCAGTTTGCCGTCCGAAAGAATCGGAAACACCGCCACCGATCCACCAAAATAGTTGGCCACCAACAAAAAGCGACCCGAAGGATGAAGGCTAACATAGGTCGGCCCCGCCCCACCCGATCGGACAGTGTTCAAAAGTTCCAATTTCCCGTCCGCGCGATTGATGGCAAAGGAACTTACCGTGCCCTCTTTCCCGGGTCCAACCCTGTCGGTTTCATTGGCGGAATAAAGACGATTTCCCGCGCTGTTGATCACCAAACAGCTCGGACTGGTCCCCATCTCCTGAATTCCCGCGGGAGTCAACGCCCCATTGGAGCGGTTGACCTCAAAAAGGTGTATGCCCCGACCATTGCCCGGGGGCAAGTCCACTTGCGTGGGCAACACATCCTTCAAAGGCGAGCTAAAAGTTCCAACATAAGCCATCAACGACCCGGAGCCTTCGGTTGTTTGCCCATGGACCAATCCATCCACAAGGGGCCCTGTCCCGGCAACGGCAACCGAGGTTTTCAGAAAGAAACGGCGGGAATTTTCGGTCGAAATCATCGGAGGAACTGCCTTGCTGTTGGGAAAACAATCGGGCGTGAAAAAGTGGGCCAATCCCTAAGGAACAAAGCCCCAATCCAGAAGTACCAGGTCATT
>CAWUOD010000383.1:0-3912 GCA_963923115.1 uncultured Singulisphaera sp. | reverse complement strand
GCGTTCCTGTTGGCCTGGACGACCACGCCCTGGACCCTTTCGAGCAATGTCGCCGCGGCGGTCAATCCGGAGCTCACCTATCTGAAGATCAAACACCGCGACCAGATCTATTATCTGGCCAAGGGGGCCTACACCGCCAAGCGTCTTGATGAAGAGTTCAAGCGCAAGGAATGGCTCGAAGGGGTTCCCCGTCTCAAGACCCTCGAACAGATGTTCAAGGAAAAAGGCGGAGCAGAAATCCTTGGCGAACTCAAGGGCGCCGACATGATCGGCTGGGCCTATGACGGTCCGTGGGACGACCTCGAAGCGCAAAACACCTCGGGCGGCTTCCCGCACGAGCTTGTCCGCGTCGCCCGGCAGCGGGGCTATGCGACAACCCAATCCGCCAGGGAAGCCCACAGGGTCATCGCCTGGAAGGAAGTGGGAGAGACCGAGGGCACGGGAATCGTTCACATCGCCCCTGGTTGCGGCAAGGAGGACTTTGTCCTCGGCCAGAACGAAAAACTTCCCGGCATCGCCCCCCTGGACGAGTTCGGATGTTTCATGCCCGGTTTTGGCATTCTTGAGGGGAAGAACGCCTCGGAATCGGCCACGACCGATTTCATCATCGACAACCTCACCAGTCGGGGCGTGCTGTTCGCCACCGAAAAGTATCCGCACAAATACCCCCACTGCTGGCGCTGCAAGACCGAAGTCCTTTTCCGCCTCGTCGATGAATGGTTCATCGGCATGTCATGGCGCGAGGAGATCATGAAGGTTTGCGATGACATCAAGTGGATCCCCTCGTTTGGCCACCAGCGCGAGCTCGATTGGCTGAAAAACATGGGCGACTGGATGATCTCCAAAAAGCGGTTCTGGGGCCTGGCCCTTCCCGTATGGGAGGATCACGAAACGGGCGAATTCGAAGTCATCGGCAGCCGCGAAGAGCTCGAGGCCCGCGCAGTCGAGGGGCTTGAGCACATCAAGGGGCGCTCGCTTCACAAGCCCTGGATCGACATGGTCAAAATCAAAAGCAAGAAGACCGGAAAGATCATGTCACGGATCCCCGATGTGGGCAATCCGTGGCTGGACGCGGGGATCGTCCCCTTCTCCACGATGGGTTACAACACCGATCGCGCCGAATGGGAAAAGTGGTTCCCCGCCGACCTGATCACCGAGTGCTTCCCGGGACAATTCCGCAACTGGTTCTATGCCCTCTTGGCGATGTCCACCATGATGGTTGGCCGCGCGCCCTTCAAGACCCTTTTGGGCCACGCGCTGGTTCGTGACCAAAACGGCGACGAGATGCACAAATCCAAGGGGAACTCGATCCCCTTCGAAGGCGCCGCCGACAACGGATACCAGATCGCGGGCAAGCAGGGGAAAATGGAAAACCATCCCCCCATGGGCGCCGACCTGGTCCGCTGGATGTATTGCCGACAAAATCCGTCGCATAATGTCAACTTTGGCCCCGGCCCCGCCGAGGAGGTGCGCGCGCGCTTCTTCCTCAAATTGTGGAACACCTACTCGTTCTTCTGCAACTATGCCCGTCTGGACGGCTATGATCCCGATGGCGCGCCCGTCGGCCGGGAATCGCTCACCGATCTGGACAAATGGATCCTTTCGGATCTTCAAAAGCTTGTTCAGACGGCCCATGAAGCCTACAAGGGGTATGACCTCGCCAGGCTTTGCGCCGAACTCGAATCGTTTGTCGATGACAAAGTTTCCAACTGGTATGTGCGCCGCAACCGGAGGCGCTTCTGGAAAGCCGGGGCGGGCGCCGACAAGAACGCCGCCTATCAGACCCTGCACCAGGTGTTGGTGACCATCACGCGCATCTGCGCGCCGATGATCCCCTTCATCACCGATGCGATGCACCAGAACCTTTGTCCCAAGGGGAAATCGAGCATCCACCTCGAACCCTTCCCCCAACCCGACCCCAACCTGATCGACGAGGAGCTTTCGGCGCAGATCAACTCCCTGCTCAAGATCGTTTCGCTTGGACTTTCCGCCCGAAACGGCCTCAAGATCAAGGTGCGCCAGCCCCTGGCCGAGCTGCGGGTTCAGTGCGCCTCGGAAACGGAAAAGGCGGCTGTCATCCGCTTCCCCGACCAGATCACCGAGGAGCTCAATGTCAAAAAGGTCTCGGTCCACGACCAGACATCGGGATCGCTTCTGGGCGCCGCCGTCAAAGCAAACATGCGCACCCTGGGGCCCAGGATGGGCGCGAAGCTCGGCGCCGCGCAAAAAGCGATTCTCGCCGCAGATCCGCTGGCCCTTTCCGCCAAGGTGGCCGCGGGCGTTCCGTTCGCCTTTGAAATCGAAGGCGATTCGTTTGAGCTTGCTCCTGAGGATGTGATGGTCGAGCTCAAAGCCCCCGAGGGCTTTGGAGGCGTCGCCGATCGGGATACCCAGGTCGCCCTTGATGGGCGCATCACCAGGGAGCTTGCTCTTGAAGGGCTCAGCCGTGACATTGTTCGCAATGTCCAGGAGCTTCGCAAGAAAGCCAATCTCCAACTGGAGGACAGAATCGAGCTGCACCTTTCCAGCCCCGCTGTCGAGTTGGCCGAGGCGATCCAAATCCATGGCGAAACAATCGCCGCCGAAACGCTGACCACATCCTGGGCAAGCGCGGCCCATGGTGAAAATGGCCACCAAACCGAGGTCAAAATCGAAAGCCATCCCCTCCTGATCAGCCTGAGGAAAGCATAATGAGCCTCCCCGAGACAATCCTTCAGTTTGGCACCGGAAGGTTCTTGCGCGCATTCGCCGATCTTTTCATCCACCAGGCCAATCAGGCTGGCCAGAAGGAGGGCAAAGCGGTCGGCAAGGTTGTGCTGGTCCAATCAACCGGAGGGGAACGCGCCGCGGGACTGACCCAAAATCATGGGCGCTACCATGTGTTGGTCCGGGGATTTGAAAAAGGGCAAACGGTCGAGCGGCTGGAGGAGTGCGAAAGCATTTCCCGAGCGCTGGTGGCGCAAACCCAGTGGAACGAGATCCTCAAAGTCGCTCAAAGCCCCGACCTGAGGGTGATTCTTTCCAACACCACCGAGGCGGGTTATGAACTCTCCCCGGAGGACAAGGCCACCGACGCCCCGCCCAAGTCGTTTCCCGCCAAACTTCTTGCGGTGTTGCGCGCCCGATTTGAAGCAGGCGCCGCGCCCCTGGCGATTGTTCCGTGCGAGCTTCGTGAAAACAATGCGCGAATTCTCAGGGAGATCGTGACCAATCTTGCCCTGGAGTGGAAACTCGATGGGGCGCTGGTCGATTATGTCGCCAACAAGTGCACCTGGCACAACACCCTGGTCGACCGCATCGTGACGGGGACACCGGCCGGGCATCCTTTGCTCGAAAAGGATCCGATGCTGATCGCCTGCGAGCCTTATGCGCTTTTTGCGATCGAGGAAATCCCCGGATCGCCCCGCTGGATCGAGCACCCCTCGATCATCTGGACTCCGGATGT
Organism: uncultured Singulisphaera sp.; assembly: GCA_963923115.1. GTDB lineage: Bacteria > Planctomycetota > Planctomycetia > Gemmatales > Gemmataceae > SYLG01. The sequence continues at coordinate 467 of CAWUOD010000383.1, read as the reverse complement.
GCTCCCCTACTTCCTCCGGAAGGTTCGTCTTTTGAACGGGGCCCACACCGCCCTTTTGATCCGCTCATGGCCCAGGGGTTTCAGGATTGTCCGGGACGCGGTCAACGATTCGGATCTTGGTCCCTGGTTGACCAAACTGCTGGAAACCGAAATTGTTCCGGTGCTGGAAGGGCGTGTTGACCAGCCTTTGGAATTTGCCCACGAAGTGCTCGACCGTTTTCGCAATCCGTTCCTTGATCACAAATTGGCGGACATATCCCTGCACCACGACCAAAAGGTCCAGGTGCGCCTTGTCCCCTCAAGGGAAGAATACCAGGCCAAATTTGGCAAACCCGCTACCCTCCTGGTCGAGGTTCTTGACCATGGAGGGAAGCTAATCGACCCGGCTTGAATCATCCAAGTTAAACTTGCGGGGCTTTTACCCTACAGCAATTGCCTGCAAGTTGGGTTGCTCCAACTTTGATTAG
>CAWUOD010000382.1:0-3922 GCA_963923115.1 uncultured Singulisphaera sp. | reverse complement strand
TTACCGGCGAAGAAACTTTTGAGATCGCCGATCTGGCCAAAACGCTCGATGCGCCCCTCAAGCCCGGAACCAAAATGACCGTTCACGCCTCCCATAACGGCGCGGTGAAAACCTTCGAAGCCCTGCTCCGGATCGACACGCCCCAGGAGGTCCATTACTACAGGAATGATGGCATCCTCCCTTATGTGCTAAGGCAGCTTGTCGGCTAGAAAAGCCTGGGCAAAAGCGTCTTTGGCTAAAAAAAGGCAAAGGCCCGGGGTTTGCGCCCCGGGCCTTTAACATGCCCTTCAGCCAAGCACCTTATTTGCCAAGCAGGCCTTTGGCCGCGACTCCGATCAGGGAATCCGGAGAATTCGCATCGCGTACATCGCCTGAAGACTCCCAGAACATCATTCCACCCAAACCCTTGCTCATCAGATAATCAATCTTCTTTTGAATGGACTGGGTGTTTTCAAAGGTGCTGAACCATCCGCCCTCAACGGTCGGAGCGTAGACAAAAGGCGCCTGCGCCTTGTCATCCCAGTGCAATTGGTAAACAGAGGGTTGGGTTTTGACCTTGTTCAAAAGGTCGGCGTAATCGACGGATCCGGCTTCCCATGTCCCCGATCCGGCGCCTGTGGCGGATTGAAACAATCCGTCGTTGGCCGCTCCCACGCCCCTCCACGAGCGCCCGTAGATCGGGGCGCCAAGTGTCAACTTTTCCGCCGGCACCCCCGCCTGCAAATAAGCATCGACCGTATAGGAAATGTTGTATTTGTCCCTGACCGCGGAGGGATCGCCAGGATTGGCGTAAAGGGCCGCCTGGTGATTGGTGGTGTTTTCCCATGATCCGTGATAGTCGTAGGTCATGAGGTTCATCCAATCAAGCGATTGGCTCATGCTGGCCAGCTCGAAGTTCACCAATTTGTCGTAACCCGCCGGGGCCGCGATCGTCAACAAGCGATGATCCCCATCCTTTGCATCCGCAATATTGAACTGGCGACGAATTTCCTGGACCAACAAGGTGTAGTTTTGTTTGTCCTCCGGACGGTATTTGTTGGTGTCAAGGCCCCCGCTGACAGGGTACTCCCAGTCGAGGTCCACACCATCAAACCCGTATTTATTGCAGAAATCGACACACGAGGCGGCGAACTTGGCCCGGGAATCTGGTGTTAGCGCCACATCAGAGAACTTGTCCGAAAGTGTCCAACCTCCGACGGATATGAGAATCTCAAGATTGGGATGACTCTGTTTGAGAAGCTGAAGCTGATGATAGTTGCCCCGAACCGGCGTATCCCAGGTGTCCGTGCCAAAAGGCTTCTCCACAGCCGCCCAGGAGTCAAAAATTCCAACCTCCCCGGCGTCTGTTATTTTGGCAAAGGCGTAATTGATGGTGGTAAGCTTGTCAACCGGGAGGTCGGCCACCGTGTAGTTGCGACCATAAATTCCCCATTCCGTGAAATAGGAGACAACCCGTTTCCCTTTGGTTGTCCCACCTCCACCCGTGGCCGGAGGGGTGTCATCATTGGTGATGGTTCCCGTGGCTTGACCACTGGCAATTGTCGCCCCGGTGGCGGCCGAAAGAACCAGGGTGAAAGTCTCATCGGATTCCACCGTGGTGTCACCGGCAACCGCGACACTCACAAGCGCCTGTGTTTGCCCGGCGGGGATGGTGACGACTTTCCCTGCAAGGGCGCTGTAATCGCTTCCAGCGGTCGCGGTCACATTTGTTGTGTTGACCGTGAAAGACACATTGGATGCACTCGCGGCGCTCAGGGTCACCTTGAAATCCAGATTGGATGTGCCGCTATTCCCCTCGGACTTCGACGCGCTCGCCACGGTAATTGTCGGAATCGCCGGGGCGGGTGTTGTTGGTGTACCTCCGCCTGAAGAACCGGAAGAAGTGAACACTTTGAATATATTGGAGAATTCATAAGGTGTTTGAACGATGCTGGATGATGTCGTTTCCACACCGGGAATGAGGCCCTTTGGATTTTGCTGATCCCGGTTAAGCGACCAGAAGGATAGCTCTCCGATTCCCTTTTGTTGGGCAAAAGCCAACACCTCTTTTGCTTCTTGCTGATCAAAGATTTCAGTGGTCACATCATTGCGACCGATCATCGGAGTGATCCCTACCATGCTCCAAAGCTTTGCGTCGGAATATCCGGCGTAAAGGCTCTTGAGCTGGGCCTGGAGGTTGGTTGCCGCCTGAATGGTGTAATCCCCCATTTTTCCTGTGGGATTGGGAGCGGCCCATTCACCATAATCCATCGCCATGATGTTCACGCCGCCCAGCTTGACACCCGCTTTGAGAGCGCTTTGGACGACATAGACCCCATCAGGGGTCAGCCCGGTGGGCAGCACAGGAAGGGTCAGCCAAATCTCCAGGTTGCGGCCTTCCTTTGCAAGGTCCGCCTGCAATTCCGCCAGGACACCGGAACGGTAATCATTGAGGGCCTTGTTGGCGACGGCGCCCCCTTCAATGTCAAAATCGATCCGTTTGAGACCATAGGTATCGATCACCTGACGATAAGCGGCTTTTAACGCTGTGCGATCGGTGATCGCTTCGGCGAGCTCACGGCCATTGGCGCCCCCGAAGGAAACATCCACATCGCCGCCCAGGGCCCGGATTTCCCCGATTTGGGCCCGCATTTTCAGGTCGAAATCCTGCCCGTCAATCTCATAGGTGCTGAAACCGCCCCAGGCCGCCTTGTTGGCGCTGGTCGCGGTTATGAAAGCAAGGGAGAAATGGCGCAGCCCCTGCTCTTTTGCCACCTTGACCATGTCAAATGTGGGCCAAAGAGTGGTGTCCACATAGGGGGCGAAGACCTGGCTGGGCCAAACCTTGGTGGCGTCCGAAAGGAGATTAACCGTAACATTCGCGGTCGAGGTAAGGCCCGCCGGATCGGTGATCGTGTAGCTGAAGGTGTCCGTGGTTTTGAAGTTGGCGCCTGGAGTATAGATCACAGACCCATCGGCTTGCAGGGAGGTGGTCCCCAAAGCTCCGGTTGTGACACTTTTTACCAGGATCGGATCGTTGTCCGGATCCGAATCGTTGGCCAAAACCTTGATGGTGGTGGTTCCGCCCGCCGAAACCAAAGCCGTATCAGCAACGGCAACCGGCGCCCGATTGGTTGGGGTTGGCGCGGGAGCGCTGCCCACGCTCTGCCCGTTAAAAGTAAAACCCGGAGGTATCGCTTTGCTATCGCCTGCGGCGGTGAAGCCGAACGATACGCTTTGGTTTACCGCGATATCCTTGTTCCATCCCACATCGGAAACCAGGTAGTTTGGTCCCCCCTGGATTTTGGTCGCATTCCAAATCGATGTCAGATTGTTGGATGAATTGAAGCCCAATTTCCACCCGGAAATACCAGCCGTCCCAATGTTGGTGATGGTGATCTCCCCATTAAAACCGGTCCCCCAATCCGAGGTGACCTTATAGCCCACCTTTACCTGAACCTGGCCCACAGGTGTGGGCGTGGGAGTCGGAGTGGGAGTGGGAGTTGGGGTGGGTGTAGGAGTCGGTGTGGGTGTAGGGTTTAAACCGTCCGCGGTGATAACAAAGTTCTTGGGACCGCTACCGTTTGAAGCACCACCGACGAAACCAAATGAAACTTTTTGTCCCGGGGCGATACTGGAATTCCATCCATTATGGGTGATTTGATAACCCAACGATGTTTTTGAAACAATATTCGCGTCCCAAATAGAATTAATGGGATTGCCATAATCCATATTCAGCTTCCAGTTGGAAACAGAGGCGCTGGTCTGGTTTTCGATAGTGACCGTCCCCTGCATTCCGGAGCCCCAATCGGAATCCAGATGAAAAGTCGCCACCAGGCCACTTGGATTTTCCCGCCTTTCCAAAGCCTCAAGGGCCATGGCCCCAAGCGGGTTTTCCCTTTTTGTCTTGTCGAGGGATAGCGTGAACAGGGATCGAATGTGC
>CAWUOD010000381.1:0-3929 GCA_963923115.1 uncultured Singulisphaera sp. | reverse complement strand
AATACGACAAAAGAAAGGACGCGGTCAAGGCCTCCACTCCGGAAGTGCTTCACCCGATGCCAAAAGACCTGCCCAAAAACCGGTTGGGCCTGGCCCAATGGATTCTTCAGGATGGGAATCCCCTCACAGACAGGGTGACGGTAAACCGCTTCTGGCAGGAGGTCTTCGGCACCGGAATCGTGCGCACCGCGGGCGACTTTGGCATCACGGGTGAGCTTCCCAGCCATCCTGAACTGCTCGATTTCCTCGCCCTCGATTTTCGTGACAAAAAGTACGACATCAAGGCTTTTTTCAAGATGATCGTGACCTCGGCGACCTACCGCCAGGCGGCGCGGAGCACCCCGGAAAAATTGGCCAGGGACCCCGCCAACAAACTCCTCAGCCGCGGGCCGCGATTCCGGATGGACGCCGAAATGATCAGGGACAACGCGCTGGCCTCCAGCGGTTTGCTGGTCCAAAAGATCGGCGGGCCAAGCGTGAAACCCTACATGCCCGAAGGGGTTTGGGAAGCGGTCGCCATGATTGGAAGCAACACCCGCGACTACCGCGCCGACTCGGGCGACAACCTTTATCGGCGCAGCATGTACACATTCTGGAAGCGCTCGGCCCCACCCGCGAGCATGGAGATTTTCAACGCCCCCAATCGCGAAACCTGCACCGTCCGGCGTGAGCGGACCAACACGCCTCTCCAGGCCCTGGTGACTCTCAACGATGTCCAATTTGTCGAAGCTGCCCGGGTTCTGGCCCAAAAGTCGATCCTTGAAGGCGGCCAAACGGACGAAGCCCGACTCAACCGCATGACACTTCGGCTGTTGGCCCGCGAACTCAGGCCCGGGGAGCGGGAGGTTGTGCTCGCGGAGCTTGATGGCCTGGTCAAACACTACAAATCCCGCCCGGAAGACGCGAAAAAGCTGATCGCAACAGGCGAATCCAAGCCCGATCCCAAGGTGGATCCGGCGCTTTTGGCCTCCTGGACAATGGTGGCGAACTCGCTCATGAACCTCGACGAATTTTTGTGTAAATAAAAGATCCGCATTGGGCTTACAGGAAACAGGATGATGAACCTCTCCAACATCGGGCGGGAACTGACCCGTGAACGCGGGCTCAATCTCACCCGTCGCATGTTCTTCCAAAAGGGATCCCACGCCATGGGGTGGGCCGCCCTCGCGGGACTTATGTCCGAAAGCGCGATGGGCGCGGACAAATCCACCGCCTCCAATGGTGATCCGGACGCCGCCCGCGCGTTGACCCATTTCGCCCCCAAAGCCAAGCATGTGATCTATTTGCACATGGTCGGTGGTCCCCCACAGATGGACCTCTTTGATTACAAACCCAAAATGGCCGATTGGTATGACAAGGATCTCCCCGAATCGGTCCGCCGCGGACAGCGCCTGACCACCATGACCTCAGGTCAGGCCCGTTTTCCCATTGCCCCTTCCCGGTACAAATTCACCCAGCACGGCCCCAACGGGATGTGGTTCTCCGAACTGCTCCCGTACAAGGCGAAAATGGCAGGGGACTGCGCCTACATCCGCTCGATGAACACCGAGGCGATCAACCACGAACCGGCCATCACCTATATCCAGACCGGAAATCAGGTCACCGGCAGGCCCTGTCTGGGCGCATGGACAAGCTATGGTCTGGGAAGCCTCAATAAAAACCTGCCCACTTTTGTGGTGATGGTCGCCAAGCCCACCAACACCGAACAGGTCCAGGCGATCTCGGGAAGGCTTTGGCAATCGGGATATCTTCCGGGCGAACACGCGGGGGTTAGCTTTCGCAGCGCGGGCGATCCCATTCTTTACATCAACAATCCTCCCGGTGTGGACGGCGCCACAAGGCGCAAAACACTCGATGGGATCAAGCGCCTTAACGAGATGACCCTTGGTGAACTGGGCGACCCGGAAACTCTCACCCGAATCCAGCAATACGAAATGGCGTACCGGATGCAGACAAGCGTTCCGGAATTGACCGATATCAACAGCGAACCGGAATCAACCTTCAAGCTCTACGGCGATGCCGCGAAAAAACCCGGGTCTTTCGCCAATACCGCGCTTATGGCGCGAAGACTTGTCGAACGGGGCGTCCGTTTTGTCCAGGTCTATCACAACAATTGGGACACGCACGCCAATGTCGCCGGGCGACTGCCCGACCAGTGTCGCGATGTCGACCAGCCCTGTTACGCCCTCATTCAGGATCTCAAAAGAAAAGGCATGTTCGAAAACACCCTCGTCATTTGGGGTGGGGAATTTGGTCGGACGATTTATTCGCAAGGCGGCGTTTCCAAAACCAATTATGGCCGCGATCACCATCCCCGTTGCTTCACCATGTGGATGGCGGGCGGGGGCATCAAGGGTGGCCATGTTCACGGGGAAACCGACGATTTCAGCTACAACATCGTCAAGGATCCCGTCCACCTGCGCGATTTCCACGCGACCATGCTAAAGCTTTTGGGATTTGATCATGAACGCTTCAGCTATCGCTATCAGGGTCTCGATCAGCGCCTGACAGGCGTGGAAAAAGCGAATGTCATCAAGGAGCTTCTGGCCTGACCATTTCCCAAACGGCGGGGAAATCAAAAAAGGGCGACCGCAATGGCCGCCCTTTCCCATGCATCGACCATCCGCCAAACGGCGAGAGTGCCGATTTTATTCGTAGTAATAGTCGACAAAGCCAATCATCATTTCCTCCCAGGTCATATTGCCCCATTTGACTTCCTTTTTGGGATCCGGATTGGCCGGATTGCCCGCCGAGTTGTCAAAGTGGGCGATGCATTCGATCGAGGATCCGGCGGGAACCTTGAGGAATTCCCCGAGGTGATAGCTCTCCTGCCAGTTGAAGTCATAGCGCGGAACACGCAACAGACTGGTCCGTGACTTTTCAGCGGAGACAAGATCGATCGCAAAATCCTTGCCACGCAAATGCATGTGGGGGGAATAGGAGATGATCACAGCGGGCTTGTCGAACTTGCTGATCGACTTGACCTCGAAATTCGCGTCCTCGGGTGGAATTCGCAGGCGCATGTTGGCGATCGAGCGCGTGCGAATCTCGTGTTTGGGCGCCTCGCTGGCGAACAAAACTCCGACGCTCGAACGATCGACGGCTTCCTTTCCGTTGGGAGTGTAGTGCATCTCAAAGAGCAGCTTCGATCCCTTGGCCAGCTTTTTCGCCGAGTCTTTCGGGAAAAAGATCGGGAAATCTCCCGGAACATAGGCCCCAAGCATCAGCGCGCCAAAACCATCCGGATTTCCCCGGCGGCCTCCCCCTCCCTGAAATGCCTCAGGAAATTTCGCCCCGGGGGGTAGGACAAACACAATGATGTGGTGGATCTGGGCGCGTTGGTCGGGTCGCACCTCGACAGCCCTCACCCATTGATCCTCGGTAATTTCCTCGTCCCCGAGAATGTATTGGTAAGGCATTCCCACCGCGCCAAAAAGATAGTGCGCGGGGATTTTCACCTCTTTGCTCATGTGGTAAATCTTGTCAGGTTTGCCCATTCGCCAGCCAAGTTCATGGGTTGGGGCGGAAGGGGCTTTTGTCATATCCCCCTCCGGACAATCGGCATCAATCCATTCGATCAGGGTTTTCAGCTCCTTTTCCGAAAGCCGACGATCATTGACAAAATGCCCCTTGGCATTGTCGGCGTGCCAGGGAGGCATCACCTTGTTCTGGACAACCTCGCGGATCATATCGGTCCAGGCGAGGGTCTCTTTCAGGTTGGTAAGCGGAAAAGGACCTGCTTCCCCAGCCCGGTGACACCCCTGGCATTTACCATAAATGATCGAGGCGACTTCCCCCGCCCAGGTGGGGGCGCCGGGGGTTGGCTTCTTCGTTTTGTCGTGATGGGTAATCAGGCAGCCCGCCGTTGTCGTGTAGGGATTTTGAACTTCCTTGCCTTCAATTACATTTTTGATCGCATCAACCAGTTC
>CAWUOD010000380.1:0-3935 GCA_963923115.1 uncultured Singulisphaera sp. | reverse complement strand
ATGGAAATCCTTTCGATCGATCCCCACCCCAAAGATCCGGTTGATTCCCCGGAAAAACAGAAGGCGCTTGATCCCGAAAAATTTTTCCTGGTGTATGACTACCTTCCCTGTCGCATATTGGGAAGGGTAAAGATCGAAGATGAGGCGACTCGCAAGGAGATCATGAACCTGATTCAGACAGGTTTCAACCGGACCGTGACCGATCGACCCAAATGTTTTTTCCCGCGCCATGTGGTTCGCGTAAAAAACAAAGGAACAGCGGCCGATTTTGTGATCTGTCTTCAGTGCTATGCCACGAGTATCCAGGACGGCGATTCAAAATCCTTTGGAATCGAACGACGGCAGGGAGGTTTTCGATTGTCGGAACAAGAAGCCGCTCGACTGAGCGCCCCTCTTGTCCAGGCGGGAATTCCCATCGCCCCCAATTGACCTTTTTCAATTGGTCGGTTCCACTCCGCCTTTTTCCTACAGCCCTTTCAGATACTCCATCAGGTCCATCCGCTCGGCGTTGTCGATCGGCTTGCCACCCAGTTTCTCGGGCTGGTGATAGAGCCTCAGGAATTCATCGATCGTGGCGGCTTTCCCTTCGTGGCCCAGAGGGCTGCGGTCGCCGACCCCGCGCAGGCTCGGCGGGTTCCAGAATTCAAAGGGGCTCCCATCCGATTCCAGACCCACTTCATAGCTTTTCGGGGTGGTGAACATGTCCCCCTGGTGACATCTGACACAGTTGGCCTTGCCCCGGAAAATCGCCTCGCCCCGCTGGGCGGCATCGGTGGTTCTTCTCGGATTTTTCGGATGTTCTAAAGTCTTGAGGAACGCCACCAGATCGCGGACATCGTCCGCCGAAGGTTTGACCGAGCCAAAGAGGGTCTCGTTGAGTGAATCCTCGACCGACTTGGCAAGGTTTTCCTTGGCGCCATGCCATCCCCAGGGAGCGGTCTGTCCCACGCCTCGAAGGGTCGGGGTCATCTTCGGGTTCCCATAGCTTTCATCGGCCAGGGTGTCAAAGGTCCGGCCCGAGGTGTGCCCATCGGGGTGGCAGGTGTGGCAACTGAACCAGGTGTGGTGGCTGCGACGGGCATCATAAAAAATCGCCTCGCCCCGGCGGACCGAATCCCAAACCAGTTCCTTTTCATCGCCAAGGAGGATCTTTTTTGTGATCTTGCCCGAGGCGAGATCAACCATCTGGACGCAATCGGACAACTGGTTGACAATCACCGCCTCGTTGATGGTCGACTTGTCCGCGGCGATACTTTGACGAAGGGCCATCGCCACGGGACGGCCACCTACGGCGATTTTGCGGAATTTCCGCTCGGGATATTCGAGATTGACATCGATGAAATCGCCCGGATCGCCCGCGCTCCAGGGGAGCGTGCCGGGAAGCACAAAAAGCTCCTGGGTGCCGGCGCCACAGATCGCCAGCCATTTTCCATCCGCCGTCGCGGCGATGGCCGAAAGGTCTCCGGCCGCCTGCCCACGCATATCGATCGAAAGCTGTTCATGTTCGGCAAGTTCAGGCTGGCCCGAAGTCGGGTCGATGCGCCCATCCAGACGAAGCCGACCCAGGCGGTTGTCGATAGCCCAACCCTGTTCGATGTTGTGCTTGGCGATCGAGTGGTGCCTGTCAAAGTTCTGGCAGGTGAGGATCTCCTTGCCTCCGGGACCAAAGGCGAGCCCCATCATGTTGAACGCTTCAGGGAAATTGGCCAGCCAAACTGTCTTTAAATCAGGAAGGGAAAGGCGGGTGACCGTCGCCGCGCGAATCGACCCCACCAGAAGATTTTTCCCCTGGGCATCCACAAGGACTCGACGAGGTTCGGTGGCGACCACCTTGCGGGCAAAGATCCGCTTTTCGGAAAACGATCCGAGTGCGACTTCGTTATCGCCTGAAAGCGCCACGGCGAATTGTCCCGTGCCGGGAAGGAACGCAAGCCCCCGGGGAAGATGCCCCACCGGAAAAGTCGCTTTGCGGGAAAGGGTTTGCCCGTCAATCTCAAAAAGGGAAACAGTATCGTCCCAAAAGTTCGAAACCGCCACGCGCTTGCCATCGGAGGCGATCGCCACGCCCGATGGGCGCTTGCCTGTGGGAGCAGTCGCCAACAGGGTCCCCTTGTCGAGATCCACCAGAGCGAGCGTGTCGTTTCCCTGATTGGTGATCAGGGCAAGGGAAGTGCCCGGAACAAGGGCGATATCGGAAGGACCGGGATAGCGTTTGGAAGCGGGTGCCGGAGCATTTGCGGAAGGGCGGGCATAAAGGGAACCGACACAGGGAACCCCTCCCAGCGCCAACAGAAACAAAGTGGCGGTAGAAACCCCAAGACACACCCAGAAGGCGCGGGATCGGCGGGAGGAGGTTGCCATAACTACTCTTTGGGGTCTGGCCCCATCTGGGTAAGGATGCTCACGGCACTAAAGGGATTATCCCGCGCCGGGGCAGGCGCAGCAATACTTTGGTCCCTTGGCCAGGGTTCGCGGGACAAGGTCATGGCGACAAACGGGGCAGCGAAGCAACCCGATCATCTGTGTGGTACCAAAAGTCCTCTCCCAATAGTCTTCTGGCAAACCCGGCCAAGGCAAGGCCTTCCCGTCCTGGGATTCTCCCGGCCACTGGGGCGAGAGGTGGCGCAACCGCCTCCTTTCGTCGCCCCATTTGCTGGAGAGCGGCGGTTTTCCAGGAAATCGATCCTTACCTTTCATGGGCAAAATCCTTCAAAAACAGGGAAAAAGAACCATAAAGACACAACAAAAACGGCAAAACAGAAAAAACCCGGGCCAGGGCAGATCAATCGACCTTGCGACGGCGCTTGTAGGGGAGGGCGAGTGTGGGTTGGGGATCGGCAAGGGAAAAAAGAGCCTCTTCGGCCCGGGCGCGACGGGTGAGCAGCCTCAGGTGAAGCTCCCAGTTTTCGGTCCAACCGACCCTCTGGCGATAAAGACGGCGATATCCGGGATAAGAGCGACAGGTGGGGCAGAGGACCCCGGCATAAAGAGAGAGAAGGGGGTCATCGGTGGGAACAAGCGGTTTTTCGCAGTGAAGACACGCTTTTTCGGAGGTTTTTCCGGGAAGTTTGGGGACTGGACGAATCATGGGAGGCTCCACGAGGTATTGATGGGCGGCCACATAGTGTACATATGTTCATTATCTACCCATCAACATTCCGAGCAAGCCTTCTTTTCTCCCAAGGGCCCACCCCCCGCGAAGCCTTCCAAAATTTCCTGATTTTTGGTTTTTTCCCGGATTTTTTGGCCGCCCAGATCCGACCCGGGGAAAGGACCGTTTCCGATCCGGGAGTCGGGCTTTCCCGGGACAAACACCCCATCGATCCCCTCCTCTTTCTCCTGGACCCATTCCCCCATCAAGGGGAATGTTTTCGCTGTTTTTCACGCTTTTCTGCCGGGGCCATTGGGAAATGTCCCAGCTTCCTGACTTCCTTGAGCAACCTGTTTGGGACCTTGTAGGTCCCGCCTGGACCCGACCTGAGCCAATCGGCGGGTTTTTCCCTGTACATGCGAATATCCGCAGCAAGACAGGCCTGGGCCCAGGTTTGCAAAACTTCCCAGGCAAAGAGTTGCAAACTCGCGTATTCCGGGCGAATTGTGGAGCAACCGAGGGGGATACCATCCGGGCCGCGTTGGGCGGGGTTGTGGTGGGTCAGGGCATATTCAATGGCTTTGCGAAATTCCGACAGGGTGGCGCCCACAGCAAGCGCGGCCACCTCCGGATCGGCCCCTGCCCGGATATAGGTAAGGATCTTTTGGCACTGCATGGGGTGAAGAGTGGGAATCGTCATGAATAACCCTCTGGAGAAAGACATGGGAAATACCATCAAGCCCCAAGCTACCTCGGGTTGGTACCAGGGTGCAGAGTCCATGTTTTGGAAATTTGTGGAATAAGGGATGGTTAAAACGCAAAAAATGAGGCAAAGCCCCAAAGG
>CAWUOD010000379.1:0-3949 GCA_963923115.1 uncultured Singulisphaera sp. | reverse complement strand
CAGCGTCAGATGTGTATAAGAGACAGGCATTTATGATTTGACCCAAAAAGGTCCCGGTATCAATGTGAGGAGCATTGCGAAACCCACGAGTGGTTGTTCCCCTACCAAATGCTCCTCCTGCCCCGCCGCCGTTGCCGCCACCCATGCCACCTTGCATACCGCCACCCATGCCACCGCCCATACCACCACCATTGTTTCCAGCGACCCCACCACCATTATTTCCGCCAACACCGCCGTTGTTTCCACCTACACCGCCACCATTGTTACCGCCAACCCCACCACCATTGTTGCCGCCACCGTTATTTCCACCCACGCCACCGTTATTACCGCCACCATTATTACCGCCACCGCCACCGCCACTTCCCAAAACCCCGTACATACCGTTGGGTCCGAAAATGGGCGACGGAGTATAAACCCTTCCACCATAAAAGCCATAAATTCCACTACCACCGGAATTACTTCCGTTGTTGTTACCGTTGTTCGTCCCGTTATTGTTGCCGGTGTTGCCGCCCGTATTGGTGCCTGTGTTTGTTCCCGTATTGGTGCCTGTGTTACCCGCGAATCCATTAAAACCAGCATTGCCAGCAAGCGAATAAACAGGGGGACGCATTGGGCCAATCAACGGCGCATCAGGCAGAATGGGCCGAAAAAAACCAGGTCGGGAAAAATCCCAATAATTTGGCCGACCAATTACCCCCGTATTGGTTCCCGTGTTGGTTCCATTATTGTTACCGGTGTTGTTTTGTGCTTGGGACACCCCTGGATTGAACAGGGCACCAAACGCAACGACAGCAATCAAGCGAGCAAAGAAACGGGACCGGGACAACATGGTAACACCTCAAATTCGTGCCTTGCCAGCGTTTATGGTCTTTCAGGTTTATTCTTCCTGTAAAATTGCCACCAGTCAAGGAAACTACCTTGGATTTTATGGATCTTTCCACCTTGGGATAACCGCTAAAACCGGACATTCACTTTTGCCATTTTCCATACAGTTTCTTAAGGAAAGTCTAAAATCCTTAGTAAACCATTCAAAGCTACCTTTTGCCAGAATTCACAAAACTTGGGATATCCCATTCTTCCACATAAACCGTCAATCATTAGGAGTCACTGAAATCCCATCTGAAGAAGAAATGACCAAGGTTGAGAAACAAACACAAGGCTTAGCCAAGGGAAAGAACCATTGGAGAAACCGGCGCCTCTTCCTTCCATTTTGCAACCTGATGGTGACCGTTTGCTCTTAAAAAATAGAACGCCAAGAAACCATCCGCCCCCAGCCCGGTAATTCCGCCTAACCAACCCGAAACAAAAAATCGTTTGCCAGGGCCACCCTACAGAATTACTTTGTTACAATTTGAAATTGTTCATGCTGCCAGGAATGGTATGTTTTGACTGTCCAACCATCAAATTTGGCATAACAACAACTTTTTAGCCAAAAGCCATTCAAGGACTTTTCCATGAGTTTGCGCTCCCTAATCCGGGCACCAAAACCTGTTATTGCTGCGGCAATCGGCCAATTTTGCACACCAAAGTTTGTCGAACTGATGGCAATGTCCGGGCGTTATCACACACTTTGGCTGGACCAGGAGCATGTCGGGCTAACCACGCCACAAATCGAAGACGCCTGTAGAGCCGCTCGGGTCCATAAAGTTCCTACTTTCGTTCGGCTTCCCGCGACGGATTACGCTTCGGTAATGCGACCTTTGGAGGCCGGAGCGGATGGGGTAATGGCGAGTATGGTTCGCTCAGTTCAGGAGGCAAAAAATCTGGTTCATTGGGCAAAATTTCATCCTCTGGGAGGCAGAGGTGTGAACGGAACGGGAGTGGATGGCAATTTTGGGACTTATCCGGGAGAACAATACTTTCAGCTGGCAAATGAAAGAACCTTCCTCGCGGTTCAAATCGAGCACATCGACGCGCTTAATGTGGTCGAAGAAATCGCAGCGATTCCCCAAATCGACCTGCTTTTTATTGGCCCCGCTGACCTAAGCCAATCCATGGGTTTGCCAAACCAGTGGGAGCACCCGGAAATGTGGAAGGCCATTACGAGGGTTTCAAAAGCAGCCGCCGCGGCAGGCACCCAATGGGGTATCCTTCCGAGGGATGCGGATTATGCAAAAAAGTGCCTCGATCTGGGTTGCAGACTTTTATCAATTGGAATGGATTCACCCATTATCCAAAAAGGCCTGAAATCGTATTGGGACGATTGGGCGAAGCTGGGTCTTGGCTAACGGAATAACCAGTCCCGGGCAACTTTTGTAATTTTCTTTTCGGATTGACTCATCACTTGGCAAACATCGTGGTGAGTCAGGGGGGATCTGTTCAAACCAGTTCCCATATTGGCGACAACACTCACCAATTTCATGGAGACCCCCAAACGCATACCTTCCTGGATTTCCCAAACACTTGACATACCAACCAGTTGAGCCCCCAAGCTCCCAAGTGCCCTAACCTCGGCAGCAGTTTCATAAGCTGGGCCACTCACCATGGCGTATCTACCTTTTCCAACACCAGCCAATGACTTTTTACACGAAACCTCAACCCAGGGAACTTTTCCCTTGCAAACATTCCAATTTGGCCCGTTGGCATCCCACAGATGCGTCGATTCCAACAAATCCCCTGGGGATAGTTTTGGGTCCAAGCCACCGGTCGCATTAAACAACAAAATCTTGAGAACACCCCAAGAGGCCACTTCCCGAATCAGATTGCATACTTGGGATTTTGAATAGCCTTCATATGCATGATTTCTTCCGTGAATAATCAGTATGGGACACTCATCGCAATATCCCAGTGAAATTGTGCCTTTATGTCCTGGGATGTGGCTTTTTTCCAAGCCTGTGATTTCTTCCTGGCCGATTCTGGCTTTGCCAATCCACCCCTCGGGAACGGCCTGCATTCCCGATCCGAAAATAATCGCTTGCCGGGGACCAAGAAGCCTTACCTGGGCTTCCCAGTCCTCCCGTATGTTAGACATGCCGCAGGGCCTCGATGGGGTCGAGCCTACTAGCGCGAAACGCGGGGTACAAACCAAAAATCACACCAACACCAATCGATGTCGCCAACGACCAAAGTATGGATTCACGATGAAGCAAAGGGGGTGGTCCAGGGGGCCCAAAGGCTTCGACCATCCAAGCCATTTGGCCAACTGTCGGCAGGAGAAAAACAAGAGCCACGCCAATCGCGACCCCCACAAGGCCCCCGATTCCAGTTTGGACCATTGCCTCGATAAGAAACTGGGTGATGATGTCTTTCTGTTTGGCCCCCAGAGCCCTTCGAATACCAATTTCGCGCGTCCTCTCTGTTACGGTTGCAAGCATGATGTTCATGATTCCGATGCCACCAACAAGGAGCGAAATTGAAGCATATAGCCCCAGATCACGGCTATACCTCTGTTTGGTTTTTTCCGCCTGCTCCAATCGGTCCAATGGCACCGTTAGAGCCCAGTCTTTTCTTGGGTGCTTTCTTGGATTGTTAAGCATTTCCTCAAGAATGGCGCCCGTGGGCCTTACCATTTCAATGTCTGAAACAGTAACCGTAATTTGATGCAATTCCACCTTTTCCGCAGAACGGCTACCCGCCGACCTGAGCATAATGGTGTCACCAAATCGGGTTCTAGCGGTATTTAGCGGGATATAAATATCATCATTAAAATCCTCGGCGGCCTGACTTCCGCCGCCCCCGCCGGTGGGCATCCGGTCCTTCATTACGCCGATAACCACATAAACGAATTGGCCGATTGCCACCTCCCTGTCGATCGGGTCCTCAAACGGGAAAAGCACACTGGCTGTTTTTGATCCCAAAATACAAACATTCCTCATCAACAAATCATCGTCGGCAACCAGAAAACGGCCCATAAACAGGTCCAACTGATTAATTTCCGAATACTCAGGCCTTGTTGCCACAACCCGACTGTTGTGCTTTGCATTACCACGGCGAACTTCCTGGGGAAAGA
>CAWUOD010000378.1:0-3954 GCA_963923115.1 uncultured Singulisphaera sp. | reverse complement strand
GTATAAGAGACAGATCTTTTGGGAATTTACCAGTTTAACGGTAATCGGAGGGCTTTTTCCCCTTCACGAAACCGTTGAAGGAAAATTTGGTGGGTTTGTATTCGCCAACAATGTCAACCTTGGCGTTCTCCGGCACATCCTTGCCCAAAGCCCAGTGAACCCCGTTCACCAAAAGGCGGCGGAAAGCCTCGTTTTCCAGGTCCGTGGAGGAGCCCATGGTGGTGGTCAACACTTTGGCGACTTCCCCCGAGGCGCTTTTCACTTCGCGGGTCCAGACAATGGGCATCATCGGGGTGTTCTTTTTCCCTGCGACTGGCTTGCTATCCTTGGTCATCCCGGCCAAAACCTGACCCAGGACAAGGATCTCGGCATCCTTGGGTGGATGGGCTTCGTATACATCCGTTGGGCCCCAGATTTCCCCGGTTTTGATCCCCTTGAGAATGGGGGAGCTTTCCTTCCCCGTGGCGAAGATGCCAAGGGTGCTTTCCGAGCCATGGTTGCCATGGTGGCTGACCCAGGTTTCGCCAAGGATCTGCTTGCCAAATCCGCCTTTTAGCGGTCCGTTGCTGTTCCAGGTCCATGAGGCATATTTGGAATCCGGGGACATGTTGAAGGCGTGGGTGCTCGTGCGAAGAGCGATAATAGGGCGGCCCGAATCGACATAGTCGACGATTTCCTTCATCTGCTTGTCCGGCAAATTGCGAAAGCGAAGGCCAATGATCATCAGATTGGCATCACGCAACTCATCGGTTCCGGGAATGTTGTTGTTGACATTCGGGTTGATTTGGCCGTTTTTTGGGTCGATCGGGAAAAGAACAACGGTTTTCAGACCGAAATTCCTGTTCAGAATCTTGGCCAGTTGGGGAAGCGCCTCCTCCGAGCGATATTCCTCGTCCCCGGCGATCAGAACCACCTTGGGGGCCTTTTCCAGAGCTCCGGGATAGACGATGCGGTCGGTTTCCGTTTGACCCTGGGTCAGGAATAACGAAACAAAAGCAAGAAATTGCATGATTTCATTCCGGGAAGGGAGGAGGGCATGGTTCTATCTGCCAACTTACAAGCTTTGGGCCGGATCATCCTCCCCAAATTTGCCACCAAAGAAGGGAATGGAATTAATGAAAAAATGAGCCTAACAAGGAAAAGATCCGAAACGGGAACCAAAAATAACAACCACGGCACCTTTTCCACCCAAAAAGCGGCGAACGCCAAAATCAAAGCGAACAAACTCAAAGCGAATAGGATGGCATACCCGCGGGGCCCCATGACATGGACAAAGGGATTTCATTTAACTTGCGCGTATAAGAAGTCTGGGAGAAGTTTGGACCGGTCGCTTATTTCGTCTCTTTTTCCACATTGGCCCTAAGGGCCTTTTCCCCCTGGGGTTGGATTTTTGCGGCATCGGAAATGGCTTTTTCGGACTCGGCTTTGTTGCCCCGTTTGGCAAGGATCAGGGCCAGATTGGCCTGCATGGTAAAATCGGCGGGTTTCAGGGTCACGGCTTTGCGAATGTCTTTTTCCGCACCATCAAGATCGCCTTTGGCTTTTTTGGCCAATCCCCGTGCCAGATAGCCATCCGCGAGCCCCGGATCGGCTTTTGCAACGGCGTCAAAATCGGCGATCGCCAAATCGAGTTTGCCCCGGTCGGACAAAAGGAGCCCCCGGGTCATCCGTGCAAGAACAAAATCCGGTTCGGCGACTATGGCCTGGTCCAGGTCCTTTAGCCCCTCATCCGGACGACCAAGACTGATTCTCAAGGTTGCCCGATTCGCGAGTGCCGGAGCGGATTTGGGCTCAAGCGCTATGGCTTGGGAATAGCACGCTTCGGCTTTGGAGAGGTCTCCCTCTTGCGAATGGATCTCGGCCTGGGATACCCAACCGGGGAAAAATCCCGGGTCGCGTTTCGTGGTTTCCTCAAAATCCCGAAGGGCGCCTTTGAGATCGCCTGATTTGAGTTCATTTTTGGCGCGACTGAAATACTCTCCTGCGGAACCAAGACCCTCGGGAGGTTTTTCTTTGGCTGTTGGGGCGTTATCGGGATTTTTCCTGCCAAAAAACAGCAACGCGACCAAAACTACCGCGACCAAACCCAAAAGCCCAGGAATTGTGATTTGGGAGTTTTTCATGGTGAAATCGGTGCTGTCCTGGAAAAACCAACCACCCTTTTATTCCGCCGGGAACCGGTAGCCCACCTGGCGGGCGCCCTGGCTCCGGAAGGTGCTGGCCCCTCCACGGGGAGCGGCGGGAGCCGCATGACCACGATTGGATCGGTTGAATTCGTTTTCGGCGCCGCCAAAATGGGCGGGTTCGAAATCGTGGTCGATGTCGTCATAGTTGGAGACATAACCGGGAAGTTTGGCCTTTTCCCGTTCGAGAAGGAACGCATCAATGACAGATTGCTGGATCTGTTCCCGGCACCCTGCGTGGATCGGGTGGGCGATGTCCGCGTGAAGCTTTGGACGGCCATCCCCGATCCGTAACCCACGATTTTCATCCAGCCGACCGCCACACGCATTGCAAAAGCGGGCGCGCATCTGATTTTTGAAACCGCAACCGTGACACCGATCCATCAGCTTGCGGCTGGGCATCGCCACAAAATAGCCCTTGGGTCCGCCTATGATTTTAAGATCGCGCACAACAAAGGCATTTTCGAAGGTGATCGAACAGAATCCCAAGAGGCGCTCGTTTTCGCCATTCTCATCGACAAGCTTTACCCGGACCTCTGTGATGTTCACGGCGCCGACCCTCCCTGGAACCTCTTTGATGCCTGGCGAAGTTCCGGGTTTCGGGTCAGTCGAGTGTTTGCACCACCCGAACCGTCCGAACCCTGCCAGGGTTCTCCATCACTCCTGACGGATCCCCGGTTTCAATTCGCCTAGCCGCCTTGTAGGCCAAATCCGCATCGGGAAACAAGCCCAGCACGACGGACCCACTCCCGGTCATGACCGAAGCCGAAGCCCCAATTGCCATTAGGTGCGATTTCCAAAGGCCGATCTCGGGGCGTAAAACAAGGGCCGGTTCCTCGAGGCGGTTGTAAATGTGGGCACAAAGGTCCGTGAAATTGCCCCCCTTCCAGGCTTCGATAAAAGTTTCGGAAGAATGGGGGCTCTGGGGAACCTTTAAGGCGCCGTAGATTTCCTTTGTGGAGAGTCCAAAATCGGGTTGAACGAGAACCAGCCAAATCGGTTTCGCCCCGTGGACGGGCTGACAAATCTCACCCCTTCCGGTGCATAACGCCGCTGGCGCCGAAAGGAAGAACGCGACATCGCTTCCAAGTCGCGCGCCAAGCGTTTGCAGCTGGGACCGGGTCAACGATTGGCCCCAAATTTCATTCAATCCCAAAAGCGCCGCCGCCGCGTCACTGGATCCGCCTCCCAGTCCCGCCTCCATCGGGATCCGCTTGGTGAGACGGATCCTTGCCCCAGGATTTTTCCCTGTTTCGGACCAAAGGAGTCGGGCCGCCTTGATGATCAGGTTCGATTCCCCATCGTCGAGCCCGGGAATGTCGATCTCGAGCCGCAATTCGCCATCCGGGGCCTTTTCGATCACAAGTGTATCCCACAAAGAGACTTGCACCATGAGGCTTTCCAGGTCATGGTACCCGTCCGTTCGTTTGGAAACGATTTCCAGAAAAAGATTCACTTTGGCCGGAGCAAAAACCTGGATCTGGTGACCCAGTCTTGAAAGCTTCATGGGGGACTCGGTCCTGGGATCGGTGCAGGGTAAATCAGGGCTTTTGGGCACTTCGGGCAACGACTTTTCGGTGGCAAGCCAATCACCTTGGGTTTGGTCTAGTCCAAAGGGATTTGAAAAAAAGTTCATTTTGACCGAAACCTTGATGAAGCAAACGGGTTAAGGTAGATATGGGAATAAGGGAAATTCGTCCCACACCCCTCCCTCCCCTCACGATTTTTCGGGAGTCCCCCCCAATGTTTACCATCCTCGGTCAAGGCCTCG
>CAWUOD010000377.1:0-3960 GCA_963923115.1 uncultured Singulisphaera sp. | reverse complement strand
CCAATCTTCATCTATCCTTGATGGATCGGATGGGGGTTAATGTTCCCGTATTGGGGGATAGCACGGGGCATTTGGGTGGTCTTTCCTGATCTTCCCCCCCACCCCCGCAATCCGGGTGAATCATGGCACATGTCGCACCTGAAGTTTTCTCGCTGCAGATGATTTATGATGAGGCGGATGCTTTGGTCCGGGATGCTGGACCACTTTGCAGGGCAAGTGGTCGCTGTTGTCGTTTTCGTGAATGGGGACATACCCTGTTTTTAAGCAGGCTTGAGGCCAATCACCTGCTCACGGCTGCGCCTCCTTTTT
Source organism: uncultured Singulisphaera sp. (assembly GCA_963923115.1). Lineage (GTDB taxonomy): Bacteria > Planctomycetota > Planctomycetia > Gemmatales > Gemmataceae > SYLG01. The sequence goes on along the minus strand of CAWUOD010000377.1, from coordinate 3,651 downwards.
GCGGCCCGATTGACGATTCCTATTGCCCGTTTCAGGTTGAAAATCTGTGCATGGCCCGCGAACAAAGGCCACTCGGTTGTCGTGTCTATTTTTGCGATCCGCTTTATCAGGATAGGATGCAGGAAATTATGGAAAATGCCATAACCCGCCTCAAGGCTCTAGCGGATTTTGAAAAAGCCGAGTGGGATTATGGCCCTCTGCACCGTTTTTTAAATGAGCACCTCATTGGACTGGAATCCCAAGGTGGGAGAAATTCCTGATATGAACCCCTCGCGATTTCGATTTATTTGTATTGTCCTTTCGGCCACCATGGTTTTTTTTGGTGGTGTTAGCGTAAGGGGGGCTGATTGGCCGGGTTGGCTCGGGCCCGAGCGTAACAATAGTTCCAACGAAATTATCATGCCCTGGCAAGGAGACCTTAAAGCCTCCTGGAAAATTTCAGTTGGCGAGGGCCATTCAAGCCCGGTGGTTTATCGGGACCAAGTTTTCCTTCACTTTAAAACTCCGGGAAAAGAAGCCGAAACGCTTATTTGTGTTTCCCTTAAGAACGGGCATAAAGTGTGGGAAAAATCCCTTGATCGAGACCTTTTTTCAAACACATTTGGAAATGGGCCCAGGGCAACCCCGGCCGTATTTGGAGGGAATATTTATACTCATGGCGCTTCAGGGCAAATTGCCTGCCATTCCATAATCGATGGAAAACTCATTTGGAAGCGTAACTTGCTCAAGGATTTTGATGGAAAGAATCTTTATTTTGGAGTTTCGGCTTCCCCATTGATTTTTAGGGACCAACTCCTGATTCCGGTTGGTGGAAAGGAATCTGGCATTGTGGCACTAAATTTGTCCAATGGTGAGACTTTATGGAAAACCCTTGATGACCGAGCGACTTATTCCAGTCCCATAATTTTGGATGATAACATTCTTTTTTTGTCCCAAAAAGGCCTGCAGGCGGTTGGATTGCCCGGTGGTGGTATCAAGGGGCATTTTCCCCTTGTTGATAAACTGAATGAAAGCGCCACCACCCCGGTGGCCACTCCTCATGGCGTTTTTGTTTCCTCGGTGACTTACGGGGGGGCATTTGTGAACAAGAAAGAAGGCCCGGATTTTCTTAGGCCAGTTTGGAAAAATGCATCGCTATCCTGTTATTTTTCGACACCTGTTCCAAGTTTATCGGGTGATGAAATATACATGGTTACCGGATCGATCTTTCCTCCTCCAAGTTCCACGCTTCAATGTGTGGACACCAAAACCGGTGCGGTCCTTTGGAAACGGCCAAAAACAGGAAAATATCACGCAGCCCTTTTACGGTTGGGAAATGGTAACATGCTTGTTGTTGATGATTTTGGGAATTTGCGACTGTTTCGGTGTAATAGGGAAAAATTTGATGAGCTTGCAGCGTCGCAAATTTGTGGGGCAACCTGGGCTCACCCCGCGTTGGCAGGTGGTATCCTTGTGATCCGCGATGAATTGGAACTCTTGGCGGTAAAATTACCCGTGAAATGAAAAGACCCGGAAAAGCCTTACGCAATCCGGGTCTGGGATAGTAAAAAAAGATTTTTAGGCGTTGTAGGTGCTGCTTGCGGTGCTTCCACCCTTGCCGGTCCAATTGGTATGAAAGAATTCGCCACGAGGCTTATCCAAGCGCTCGTAGGTATGGGCACCAAAATAATCGCGCTGAGCCTGTAGCAGGTTGGCTGGCAACCTGGCGCTTCTGTATCCATCAAAAAAGGCCAACGCAGTTGAAAACGCAGGGACCGGAATACCTGCTGTTACGGCAGCGGCGACCACTTTTCGCCACCCAGCCTGACAACGGTCTATTTCTCCCTTGAAGTAGGGGTCCATAAGGAGGTTTTGGAGATTTGAATTTGCATCATATGCATCTTTGATTTTTCCCAGGAAGCGGCTCCTGATGATGCACCCACCCCTCCACATCAGAGCGATTCCGCCATAGTTCAAGTTCCAGTTGTTTTCCTTTGCAGCCGCTTTCATAAGCATGTAGCCTTGGGCGTAGCTAACAATTTTAGAAGCGTAAAGCGCATCCCTGATTGCATCAACAAAAGCTTTACGATCCCCTGGATTTTCAATTTTCCCGGATGGACCCGCAATAACTTTTGAAGCTTCAACTCTTTCATTCTTTAGGGCAGAAACGCAACGGCTAAATACCGCTTCGGCAATCAGGGTAATTGGTATTCCGCAATCAAGAGCGCTGTTGACGGTCCATTTTCCTGTACCCTTTTGGCCTGCTGTATCGACGATTTTGTCCACAAGATGGGTGCCATCTGTGTCTTTAAATGCAAGGATGTCGCGAGTGATTTCGATAAGGTAGCTGTCCAAAACGCCTGTGTTCCATTCCTTGAAAACCTCATGCATTTCATTGTTGGAAAGTCCCAAGCCTTGATGCATGAGTTGATAGGCTTCGCAAATCAGTTGCATGTCACCGTATTCAATCCCGTTGTGGACCATCTTGACAAAGTGGCCTGAGCCTCCTTCGCCCACCCAATCACAACAAGGGGCGCCACCTTCCACTTTGGCGGAAACGCTTTGGAAAATTTCTTTTACATGGGGCCAAGCTTCGGGGGAACCGCCAGGCATAATACTTGGACCATGCCTAGCACCCTCTTCACCGCCAGAAACTCCTGTGCCAATGAAAAGTAAGCCCTTTGCTTCGAGTTCTTTTGCCCGTCGGGCGGAGTCGGTGTAAAGCGAATTTCCACCGTCGATAATGATGTCCCCTTTTTCGAGATGGGGGACGATTTGGGCAATGAAATCATCAACCGCCGACCCTGCTTTTACAAGCATCATGACCCGGCGGGGGCGCTTTAGTTTTGAAACCATTTCCGCAATGGAGTGGGCCCCGATAACTTGGGTGCCTTTGGCCTCGTTGGCAAGGAATTCGTCGACTTTTGCCACAGTACGGTTGAAAGCCACAACCTTAAAACCGTGATCGTTCATGTTGAGGATCAGGTTTTGCCCCATTACAGCCAACCCAATCAGCGCCAAATCGCCTTGATTATCCATTTGTCCCGTAGTCCTTTCAGTAGTTCATTCCAAGCGGATATTGTAGGGTGGCAACGCTTTCTAGTCCCGAAGGAGGAGGTTGATTGATCATTTTTTGCCACAAATTGATGAAAGCCCTCTGAGAAAAAAGGAAAAGAGGCCTTTTTCTGCGGCGGAATTGAGGTTACCCAAGTTACTAATGATATGTAAGCCAATAAGTGGAAAGGAAAATAGCATGAGCGTCGTGGATTATTTTTTGGTGGCATCGTTATTATGCATTGGCGTTTTCACGGTTCTTCAAAGGCGTTCGTTGCTAGGGCGAATTGAAGAATTGGAAAGCCAGTTAAGAAAAAGCGCCAGGGCAGCAAATGCAGTTCAGGAGATATTGGAGAAAGGGAAGAGGTCCCAAAATCTATGGAAATCTGTGACAGATAGCGGAAGTGATCTTTGGAAGACTGCATAAACAGATGAGCAAATGCCCCGAGTAGGACTCGAACCTACAACCCGCTGATTAAGAGTCAGCTGCTCTGCCAGTTGAGCTATCGGGGCGTTTATTTACCAATCCAAGAAAAGTATACCCTAATTATTCCCCAGTGTCCGAAAAATCTTCTGGAAATGCCGTAAGTTACAGCCAAAAAATAAGTTGTGTTTCAA
>CAWUOD010000376.1:0-4021 GCA_963923115.1 uncultured Singulisphaera sp. | reverse complement strand
ATCCTCTCTGGTCTCGTGGGCTCGGAGATGTGTATAAGAGACAGGCTCAAGGCCATGCCGCCCGAGGCGGAGCTCCAGATGGAGCTCTCAAGCCCCGGCAAGCCGGTCCTTTTCCGTTCATCATCCTCGTACATCTACCTGGTCATGCCGATGAGTTGAAAGAAGATTTGTCCGGGAGAAAATTCCGGTCGATTATTCGCCTCCGGGAACGGGCCAGGCGGGTTGGAAGCATTCGGGGTGACTTGCCATGGCGGTGCGCTACGAGAAACCCGATCCCGGCCCGGAAAAGTTCGGCGAACTTCTGGCGCGGCTTTTTTTGGCCCGGGGCTGGGGGGAAAAAACCAAACGGGCCGCGCTTGAGGAGGCCTGGACCAAAGCCGCCGGCGAGATCGCCGGGCCCATCGCGGCCAAATCGACCAAACCCGGGGCGCTCAGGAAGGGCGTCCTTGAGATTCATGTCCGGGATACCATCCTTGTGCATGAATTGACCCAGTTCCACAAAAGGCCGCTTTTGGCCAGACTCAGGGAGTTGCTTCCCCAGGAAAAGATAGGCGAACTCCGAATCCGCCTCGCGGCCGCGGAGTTCCGACCAAAAACACCGCCCAGCCCGGGCCAGACCAGACCAATCCCCTGACGCAGGTTTTCACGCCACCGGGGGAGGCCCGAAGGCCACCTGGACAGAATCACGAAACAATCAAAACAGCATACGATCCAAACCGAGGCACCGAGACCAACATGACCGAACCCAGCAACGCCCCTGTCAATGAATCGCAAACCGACGGCGACCTCATCAACACCACAAGCGATTACGATAGTGGCAATGTCCAGATTTTGCGCGACGCCGACCACATCCGTCGCCGTCCCGGGGTCTACATCGGCGATATCAACACGACCGGTCTCCATCACCTTGTCTACGAGCTTGTCTACAACGCGGTCGACGAGGCTTTGGCCGGGTTCTGCAAGCACATCCATGTGAAGATCGATGTCGATGGATCGTGCTCGGTTCGCGATGATGGCCGTGGCATCCCCGTCGACATGCACCCCCAGGCCGGCAAACCAACCCTTGAAGTCGTCATGACGACGGTCGGCGCGGGCGGCAAGTTCGACAAGGGCGCGTACAAGGTATCGGCTGGTCTACACGGCATGGGCGCCAAGGCGGTCACGGCTCTCTCCCACTGGACCGAGGCGGAGGTTCGTCGCAACGGACGCGTTTACACCCAACAGTACGAGCGCGGGCGCGCCGTCTCCGAAGTGCGCGATATTGGCCCCGGCCAGGGAACCGGCACCAAGGTGACTTTCCTCCCCGATGTCGAGATCTTCGGCAAGCTTTCCTTCGATTTTGACACCCTGGAAAGTCGCCTGCGCGAGTTGGCCTTCCTCAACAAGGGGCTCCACTTCCATCTCACCGACGCCCGCATCAACAAAACCGAGGAGTATTACTTCGAAGGCGGCGTCGCCGAGTATGTCGCGTGGATGAACCGCAACGAAGACACGATTCATCCGCCGATTCCGGTTGACCGCGAATTTGAAAACATCAAGGTCGAAATCGCCCTTCAATACACATCGGGCGAGGAAGAGAGGGTTCGTTGCTATGCCAACAACGCCTATAACCCCGTGGGTGGGACACACCTGACCGGTTTTCGTATCGCGTTGACCCGGGCTCTTGGCGCCTATGGCGAAAAAGAGGGATTTTTCACCAAAATCAAACCCGAAGGACAGGACTACCGGACCGGCGTTACGGCGATCATTTCGATCCAGCACCCCGAACCCCAGTTTGAATCACAAAACAAGATCCGTCTGCTTAACGCGGATGTCGAACCCGCCGTCGCATCGGCCGTCACGGAAACCCTGGCCAAATACCTCGAGGAAAATCCCAAGCACGCCAAATCGATCATGGGCGCGGTGATCCGTTCCGCCGAGGCCCGCGAAGCCGCGGCCAAGGCGCGCAAGGCCGTCCGCGATCGCAAGTCGCTTCTGGGGGGAGGCAGTCTTCCAGGGAAACTGTTCGATTGCACCACCCGCAAACGGGACGAATCCGAACTGTTCCTCGTGGAAGGCGACTCGGCCGGTGGCTCCGCCGAGGCTGGCCGCGACCGGATGATCCAGGCGATCCTCCCCTTGCGAGGCAAGCCGCTCAATGTCGAGAAGGCCCGCATGGAGAACCTTCTTGCCAACAACGAAATCATATCCCTTATCTCCGCCATTGGTGTCGACATCGGCAACGAATCGACCTACGAGAAGATGAAGGAGACGCTCCGCTATAACCGCGTCATCATCATGACCGACGCCGATGTCGACGGCCAGCACATACGAACGCTTCTTTTGACCTTTTTCTACCGTCAAATGCGCACATTGGTCGAGATGGGCCATATTTATGTCGCCCGTCCGCCTCTCTACAAGGTCGTCCAGCGCAAGCAGACGCGTTATGTCAACACGGGCGAAGAGATGGTCCGCGAACTCCTTGACCGGGGTCTTCAGGATGTCTCGCTTTTGATTTACCCGCCACAGGCAGCCACCGCCGGTCCCTCGACTGGCCCGCTCCCCGAGCCGACCAAGGTCGAAGGGGAGAAGCTGCGCGAGCTGATCAACCAGCTTGGCCGCCTTGAGGATTCCATCGGCACGCTGGAGCGCCGCGGCATCCCGCTTCCGAACCTTGTCGCCCGGATGGATGTGAAAAATCCCGCCGGTCCCCTTCCAAGTCACCGGGTCATTGGCGCCGGAATCGAAAGCTGGTTCTTCACCCGCGCCGAGGTGGATGAGCATCGCAACAACCTGACCGAAAAGCTCGCGGCACAGGGGAAACTGCTTGTGGTGGTCGATGAGGCGGTCGGCCAACAAGCGGCCGGGGAATCGTTCCACGCGCAGGAACTCCACGAGGTTCGCGAGATCAACAAGGGGATCGCGGCCCTCGCGGCCTTTGGTCTCAACGCCAACGATCTGGTTCCCCAGATCAGGGTTGCCGGTCGCGAGCCCGCGCTTCGCCTTGCCTTGGGCAAGCACGAAGATTCGACCCGTCTTTCGGATTTGCGCGAGTTGGCCGTCGACATCCGCAAGCTTGGTGAAAAGGGTATGACCATCACCCGGTTCAAAGGCCTTGGTGAAATGGACCCCGAAGAGCTTTGGGAAACGACGCTCGATCCGGCCAAGCGCATCCTCATGCAGGTCAAGCTGGACGATGCCGCAAAGGCGGATGAACTTTTCCGGACCCTGATGGGCGAAAAGGTCGAACCCCGCCGCGACTTCATCAACAAGCACGCCTTGCAGGTCCGCGAAATCGACTGGCACGGCGCGTAATTGGTCGAAGTCTGTAAAAACGCTAATGCGGGGATGGTCCGGGAAGATACGGGCCGCTCCCGCATTGTTTTTGAAATGCGTGTGAATCCATAGGCAATTTTGGAAATAAATCCCATGTCCCATCTCCGCAAAGCATCCCCGGAAACCACCACCATAGGCTGGATGGGCACAGGTGTCATGGGGCGCTGGATGTGCGAGCACCTGATCAAAAAGGGCTACAAGGCCGTTGTCTATAACCGGACCGAATCCAAAGCGGCGCCCCTGGTGGAACAGGGCGCGACCTGGGCGAAGAGTCCCGCCGAATTGGCGGCCAAGTCGGATATCGTCTTTGGTATCGTTGGTTTTCCGCCTGATGTGCGCGAGGTGTTCCTCGGTTCCGGTGGCGCTCTTTCGGGAGCGCGTCCGGGAACGATTCTTGTCGACATGACCACAAGCCAGCCCAGCCTGGCCCGCGAGATCGCCGACGCGGCGAAGGCCAAGGGGTGTCACGCCCTGGATGCGCCCGTTTCGGGAGGCGACATCGGCGCCAAAAACGCGGCCCTTTCGATCATGGTCGGCGGCGAAAAGGATGTCTTTGAGGCGGTGATCCCCTGTTTCGAGGCGATGGGGAAAGCCATCATCCACCAGGGCCCCGCGGGATGCGGCCAACACACCAAGATGGTCAACCAGGTACTCATTGGCGGCAACATGGTGGGCGTTTGCGAAGCGCTTCTTTATGGCTACAAGG
>CAWUOD010000375.1:0-4023 GCA_963923115.1 uncultured Singulisphaera sp. | reverse complement strand
CCACAAGATCTCTTGGGAAATATTTACTGTTAGCCAGAGGAGTGGTAAGACTATCGCCTGATTTGATATTTTCGGCACTCTTTTCAATAGCTTCAGCAATTACCTTGTTTCCAGTTGAATCTTTCGCAATTCTCAGTGACTGAAGAATTGGGATTCCGTTTTTCAAAAGGGTCCCAAGAATCCGGGCAAATCTTGCGATGGAAAGACTAAGAAAAATCCGCCCCATTCCGGGAACCTTGATCTTGAACAGATCCACCGAACGGCGACCTGCCTCCGTCGCGGCCCAGGATGAAAACCAATACCAAAGCCCAATCGCGCCAAGAAGCAGAAACACTCCATAGTATTGGAGGCCGTGACTAAGCCCGATGAGAGCCTCCGTGATCATGGGGAGCTGCCCCTTTTCACGAAGCCTCACAAAGATCTGCTCGAACTGCGGCACAAAGAAAATGATCAGAATGTTCAGGATGATAAAACCAATAATTCCCAGAAACACAGGGTAAGCCATGGCTCCGCTGACTTTGGCCCTGAGTTCCTCCTGATGTTCGGTGAAGTCGGCGATGCGCCGAAGCACATCCTCCAAAAAACCACCCTCCTGCCCTGCCAAAACCATGCTGATCGCCAACTCACCAAAAACTTTCGGATGCTGCCCCATTGCCTGGGCCAGACCGGTTCCGTCAGCGACCTTGGCACGAATATCCTTGATGACCGCGGAGAATCCGGCGTTGGAGGCCTGGCGCTCGAGAATATCCAGGGATCTCAAAAGGGGAACGCCCGATTGGAGCAAATCCGCCAACTGCGAAAAAAATCCGGCAAGAATGCGACTGGAAACCCGTTTCCCGCCCGCGGCCTTGGCGGCGTTTTGCATCGCCTCCAGTTGGATTGGCATGAGCCCCTTGGAATCCAACATCGAAACAGCTTCGCGTTCGCTGTTGGCCGTGAGAACTCCCTTGCTTTTAACCCCGGTTGAGGCCATCGCGACATAGCTGTAATCCGGCATCCTTGTGGCTCCCTTTTGACTGGGTCAATCCATCAACCCATGATGTCGCCTGCGGTCACCCGGGCGACTTCCTCAATCGTTGTCTTGCCGGACAAAACCTTCCGGAATCCATCCATGCGAAGGGTGATCATCCCCTCCTTCAAAGCGACATTACGAATCGCCATTGCATTTGTTCTTTGGATGACCAGTTCGCGAATTGTGTCGGAAGCCACAAGCAACTCATAAAGGCCAACCCGGCCCCGATAGCCACTGTTTCGACAGGAACGACAACCGGCCCCCTTGAAAAGCTTTAGTTCGCCTTCGACTTTGGGGAAATCGGAGGGAACATCGGCAGGATCAGGGGTGTATTCCACTTTGCAGTCAGAACATATGGTTCGGACCAGCCTTTGCGCCATAATGCCTTCCACGGTGCTCGAAACCAGGAATGGCTCGACCCCCATATCAATCAGACGGGTATAAGCGCTGGGCGAATCGTTTGTGTGCAAGGTGGAAAACACCATGTGCCCCGTAAGCGAGGCCTGAATGGCGGCCTGGGCGGTTTCCATATCCCGCATTTCGCCGATGAGCACCACATCGGGATCGTGACGGAGGATACTTCTGAGCGAGGCGGCAAAGGTAAGGCCGATTTTGTGGTGAACCTGAATCTGGCTGATACCAGGTTGCTGGTATTCGACAGGGTCTTCCACCGTAATGATTTTTAGGGTTTCATCCTTGATTTCATTCAGGGCCGAGTAAAGCGTGGTGGATTTACCCGATCCGGTTGGCCCCGTCACAAGAATGATGCCGTGGGGCAGGTCGAGGAGCTTTTTGAACAGGGAATGGGTGTCGGGGAACATCCCGACAGCCGAAAGGTTGAAAACCATCCGACCCTTGTCAAGAAGGCGCATACATATCCCCTCGCCATGAACCATGGGGATAATGCTCACGCGAACATCGATTTCCCGACCCTGTACGCGCATTTTGATGCGTCCGTCCTGGGGGAGGCGTTTTTCTGCGATATTAAGGCGTGCCATAATCTTCAAACGACTGATAATGGCGGATTGGAACCGGTTGATCTCGGGGGGCAAATTCTGAAGTTGGAGCAATCCGTCGATTCGGTAACGGATCTTGAGTTGGCCTTCTTCGGGCTCGATGTGAATATCGCTGGCCCGCTCATTTGCCGCCTCGATCAGGATTTCGTTGACAAGTTTTACAACCGAGGCTTCCTGGGCCATTTTGGCCGCTTCGCTATCGTCCGCCTCGAGCCCTTCGAGAAGCTCGATGTCCTCTTTTTCCTCCCTTTCAGCCATAAGGGCCGTAACGGTTTCCCCACCCACCCCATAGTTGGCCTTGATAAGGCGGGCGATTTCACGGGGACTCCCCAACACAGGTTGGACATGGAGTCCCGTCACCGTGTGGATTTCGTCAAGGGAATAAAGATCAAATGGATCCGATGTGGCAACCGTCAGCGTCCCATTTTCCCTTTTGATGGGAAGCAAAAGCTTGCGGTGGATCAACCGCAAGGGAACGACCTTCAAAACCTCGGAATCCAGCTGAACCTCGGAAAGATCCACAAGGTCCAAACCGCACTCCGAGGCAAGCTGTTCCAGTACCGGGACTTCCTTGCCAAATCCCTTCTCGATGATGATTTCGTGAACCGGGCGGGTAGGTGTCAGCTTCTGGGCTTCGGCCAGTCGTGGCAAATCCGAAGAGGAAAGGATTCCCCTCTCCAAGAGGCGTTCCAAAAGAGCCATGAACCACTCCGGGAATGAACTACGGCCGCAACAGACCCCACCATGAGTTAGCTTGACCCGCAATTGGTGGGGACCCGAGGAGAGCCCCCTTAATTTTGCACGAAAACAGGTGAAGTAATTATGAGAACAGTCAATCTTTGGTCAATCCACCCAATCGGCCAACTTGCCCAAGCCCCCATTCCGCCGCGTCCGAAACCCCGGGATCCCCACAGTCCAACCATGGTTCCAAAGCGAGCTTTACCCTTTGTCCAAGGCGGGAATCCCGTTTTTCCTCCCATGACTTCCGTGCGAAATGGACCAAAACAAGGATGGCGTTTCGCCTCAATCCCCACTCTCCTGCCCTTTCCCAAGCCCTTTCCTCCATCACGCTTGCAATTTCGGCGGAACTGGCGGCAAGAATCCAAAACGGATCAAGTGACCGGATCAGAGGCATGGCTGGGCTGCCGACAGGGCCCGAAACCAGGGAGGTTTCCGTTTTCAGGGGTATATTCCTGGCTCTTTTTTTGTTCCAGGGGCAAACATCCTGACAAATATCACAACCCAAAAGCCATTCGCCTACCTGTTGCCTTAATGGGGTATCTGCCGGAAGGACCCCTTTGGTTTCAAGTGTCAGGTAACTTATGCATCGGCGTGCATCAAGCCGACGGGGAGCAATCAGGGCCCCAGTCGGACAGGCGTCCAGGCAGGCGGAACAGGATCCACAGTGGTCGGCAACCAAAGGCTTGTCTGGCGGAAATGTTGTGCTGGCCAGAAAACCCGCCAAAAGCAAATGACTGCCCTGGCGAGGGTCAATCAGCAGGGTATTTTTACCAATCCAACCGAGCCCCGCGCGCTGGGCGAAATCCCTTTCCAGAAGTGGCGCCGTATCCACCACTCCACGGGTTCGCATCTGGGGCCATTCCTTGTGGCACCAAATGGCCAATTCTCCCAACTTTTCCTTGAGGGTTTTGTGGTAATCCCTGCCCCATGCATACCGGCCAATTCGCCCTTGCGGTTCATACTCGCCGGGCTGTTGCGATTGCAAAGGCGACTGAAACCCATGGGAGGAATCCCAGGCGAGCATCCAAACCGAACGCACTTCGTTTAGCAAGGATTTGGGATGCCTTCTGGCCTCACGGCGACGGGCCATATAACCCATTTCGCCATGCATCCCCTCATCCAACCACGATTCCAGGGCAGGAAAGGTATCCGCATCCGAAGCGGGTGCGACACCCGCGTGAACGAAACCCAATTGTAATGCCTTTGCCCTAAGACTTTCCCGGGCCGCATGGTCCAATTGGTTGGTCAAATTTG
>CAWUOD010000374.1:0-4024 GCA_963923115.1 uncultured Singulisphaera sp. | reverse complement strand
GCTCCTTGAGCCAATCCGGGGAATTATCGTGTGCGAGGGAACCGAAATACCCTGGGCCGGATCGAATCGCCTCAATATCCTGTGTTGTCAAAACGCCGAACAAATCCGCGGGGAGTTGGTCCACCTCTGGTTCATGCACTATTGCCTGTCTGATGATATACATCGTTTTCTCCCTGGTGTAGGATGAATCCAAAGTTCTTTACGAATGATAATTTCCAGAGAAAGTCGGACACAACCCCTCAATTGGTCACCGGATTTTCCCTTCGTTTGGGGCTTGCGACGAAATGGGTGGCTCCCCAACACCTGAATGTCCCTGGCTTTTATGGACAACTTCCATTCCAAAAATGTTGGCAAGAAACGATTCCGCAATTCGGGTTCCACAAATTGCAAATAGGCCAAATACGATCGTAATAATCCAGGTGTTAGCGTAAATATTCAAGGACATCTGGGAGGTGTCCCCAATCGATAAGAAGATCCCGAACACCAGGCTCAGGATTCCCGCAAGGATTCGGAAAATAAGCTGTCTCATTGTTATCACCAGGCAATTTGTTTGCAATAAAAGTCTTTGAAATATCCTGGAATCAGGAAGATCCAAGACAATAGCGCGATCCCAATACGATTCGGCCAGCGTGCCCCAAGGGTTACCTCTCATACCCAAGCGCTTCGCCTATGAGTTTGGCGGCGCTGGGGGCACCTCCTGACTTTTGGATGGAATCCCGCACCTTCCCAGCGGCGGCCCGATAGGATGGGTTGGCGAGTACCTTTGAGATGAGGGAGCGAAGTTTCGGGGCGGTGAGAGGATGATTTCCAAGGGATTCCCCCGCGCCAAGCCACGCCATGCGGGCAGCGATGCCTGGTTGTTCGTTTGTTACCGGCATCGCGACCATTGGAACGCCAGCCGACAACGAATCCAGAACCGTGTTCAGTCCGGCATGGGTCACAACCAGGGTGGCGCGTTTCAGCAATTCCATTTGGGGAGCGAAATCGACCACCACCGGATTTCCCGGAAGGTTTTTCAGGTACTCGGCCGACACGCCTTTTCCGGTGGAAAGGACAAGCTGGGCGCCAAGCCCTTCGCAAGCTTCCGCCACCTTTTCAAAATTGGAGGCGATACGGTTTTGTAGCGTCCCAAAAGAAGAGTAAATCAGTGGCCTACCATCCAGGCGTTCCCAGGGGAAAGGAATATCGGAATCGCTTTGCTTTTGCCTCAGGGGACCCACAAAACGAAAACATTCAGGCAGATCGGCGCGGGGAAATTCGAAAATCTCCGGCTGTTGGCTGATTTGCAGTCGGGTTGACCAGGCGTCACTGATGTCCGCAGGGATGGAAAGTCCAAGCTCTTTTCGTCGCTTCTGAATCTGTTTCAGGATCGGGGTATAAAGCCGGTTCAGCCCGGCCCAAAAAATCTGATTGCGAACACGGGCCCACCAGGCTTTATTCGGATGCCAGTGCGTAAAAAAAGGTGGGACGGTTGGCCCCTGGTTCAGGATCAGCGCATTGCAAACGGTCGCAAAGGGTAACCCGAGTTCGTCCGCCACCGTCCCCGCTGGCGTTGATGCCTGATCAATAATTAGCGCTTCCACTCCGGATTTGCGAATGACGCCAGGGCCCTCCTGGAGGATGGCACCAGCAGACCTGATCCCTATCCCAAAAGTATGCTTAAGGGCGGCCCGGCCATGAAGGGTCCCGAGGGTTTCGCTCGCCTGCCGATAAGCCTCGACGGGAAATGCCTGTCCCCCGAGAGGAACCACATCGAACCCCGCCCGATACACCGAGGCGGGTGGCTCTCCCAAAAGGAAAAAAGTAACCTGGTGTCCCCGTTCCCGGATCGAATGGGCAAGGGCGGTCATCGGATTCAAATGCCCGGACATGTTCGGGCAGATAATACCAACATGGCTCAAATTCCGGCTCCCGCCCAAAACAATGCGATTTCAAATCAAAAAAGCCCGGGGAAAAAATCCGCGGGCCCGGGAAAACCAGGATCTTATGAGGAGATTTTTCAGATCAGGATCTCGTTGACAACCCGGCAAGGCTCCACACCCGTCAACTTGTTGTCGAGTCCCTGGAACTTGACGGTGAACCTCTCATGGTCGATTCCCATAAGGTGCAGGATCGTCGCATGAATGTCATGGACGCTGACCTTGTTCACGGCGGCGTGGTAGCCAAAGTCGTCTGTTTCGCCAAAGGTGAATCCGGGCTTGATGCCCCCGCCGGCAAACCACATGGTGAATCCGGCCAGGTGATGGTCGCGTCCGTTTCCCTGGGCCATTGGCGTGCGGCCAAATTCCGAACCGAACACCACAAGGGTATCCTCAAGGAGTCCCCTGCGGCCCAGATCGGTCAATAGCGCCGAGGCTCCACGATCCACCTCGGCGGCGGTTCCGGCGATGTGCTCCTTGACCGCTCCATGGTGGTCCCAGTCGCGGTGATAAAGCTGAATGAAACGCACGCCTCGTTCGGCCAATCTCCTTGCCAAAAGACAGTTGCTTCCAAAGGTTCCATCGCCCCCCTTGGTGCCGTAAAGCTCCAGGACTTCCTTCGATTCCTTCGAAAAATCCATCAACTCCGGGACGCTCGACTGCATCCGGAAGGCCATTTCATATTGGCTTATCCGGGTTTGGACCTCCGGGTCGATGTTGCGTTGGGCCTGGATCCGGTTGAGCCCCTGCACCGCTCCCAAAAGTTCGCTTTGGGCCCGGGCGTCAACTCCCTTTGGCCGGTTGACATAGAGGACCGGATCGCCTGTGGAGCGAAGCTCGACCCCCTGGAAGCGGCTGGGCAGGTTGCCCGAGTGCCATTGCCTTGCCGCGATCGGTTGCTTTTGGCCATATTTGCCCGTCGAAACCATCACACAGAAACCGGGCAAGTTGTCGGTTTCGTTTCCCAGTCCATACAGAAGCCACGATCCAACAGCGGGACGACCCGTGATCATCGATCCGGTGTTCATGAAGGTGTGGGCGGGATCGTGGTTGATCGCCTCGGTGTGCATCGATTTGACGAGGCACATCTTGTCCGCGCAGTTGGCGCCCAATTGGGGCCACACGGTTGAGAACTCGACCCCGGATTTTCCCCACTTTTTGAAGGGGTGTTGGGGCCCAAGACAAACGAGCTTCGAACCCTGGAGTTGGGCGATCTGCTGCCCTTTGGTGATCGATTCGGGCATCGGCTTGCCGGACATCTCCGCCAGCTTGGGTTTATGATCCCATGTGTCGAGGTGGCTCATGCCCCCGGCCATGTAGAGCCAGATCACCCGCTTGATCTTCGGTTTGTGGTGAAGGGGCTTGATGACCCCTTCCCATTTGTCGGTTTTGGTATCGGAATTAACCGATTTGTTGCCGGAGTCGCCCCTGGCAAGCATTTGCCCCAAAGCCATTGAGCCCAGGCTAAGGCCGCCGCGTGTGATGAAGCTGCGCCTGCCAATATTGCCCGGGAGCATGCCGGAGAATGCGGATTCGATCGGGTTCATGGCAATTACTCCCGTGTGATGGTTTCGTGAAGGTTGAAGAGGGCGCGGGCCACCATGGTCCATGCGGCATGTTCGGCGGGATCAAGACCCTCGGCTTTTGGCCATTCCCCGGTCGAAACAAGGTCCGTGGCGCTCGCGGGGCTGGCTTTGAAGCGGTCGCGTTGCCGGGAAAGGAGGTTGTCCAGAATTTCCTTCTCCTGGATTCCCGGTTTCCGGTTCAGGACCTTTTGGGTCATCCATTCCAGGCGTTGGGTGTCCGAGCCTTTCTGGCGGGCGGTCTTTTCGCCCAGGACGCGCGCCGCTTCGACATAGATCGGGTCGTTCAAAAGGACCAGCGCCTGGAGCGGAGTGTTCGAGCGGCTTCTGTCCGGGGTGCATTCTTCCCGACATGGGGCGTCAAACGCCAACATCGAGGGGTGCAGGTATTGGCGCTGCCAGTGGACATAAAGTCCGCGACGATAAAGATCCGATCCCTGGCTTGATTGCCATTCCCTTGTCGGAAAGTTGAGATAAGCCCAATAGCCTGGGGGTTGATAGGGGCGAACGCTCGGACCGCCG
>CAWUOD010000373.1:0-4039 GCA_963923115.1 uncultured Singulisphaera sp. | reverse complement strand
CTGGGGCTTTATGATGCCGACATCCTTGTGCGCATGGGTCGGGCGGTGACAGCCTATTTCGAGAATGTTGTCAGCGCGGGGGCCGATGCCAAGGGTGCTTGCAACTGGGTCATCAACCAGGTGTTGGCGACTCTCAACGAGCAAAAGATCACCATCGATCAATATTCCATTTCGGCGGGGCTTTTGGCGGGTCTTGTCAACGAGGTGCAAAAGACCGGCCTCAACATGCAGCGGGCCCGCGAGGTCTATGCGGCCATGTTGGCCGACGGGATCGATGCCGCCGCCGCGATCAAAAAGCTTGGTTTTGTGGCGGTGGCCGACGAGGCAGCCCTCGCTGAAATGATCCGGAAAGCCATGGCCGCCAATCCCAAAGCGGTCGCCGACTACAAAGCGGGCAAGCTCAAGGCGGCGGACGCCCTCAAAGGTTCTGTGATGAAGGAAACCAAGGGCATGGCCAAGTCCGATCTTCTTCAGAAGGTACTTCTGGAAGAGCTGGCCAAGGTATAAGACCTTCAGGGGCTGAAAGCCTCTGGAGATCGGTCCATCAGGCCAATACCCGTAAAAACATCCGTAAAAAGCTTAAAGCCCCGGGAATCCGCCCGGGGCTTTTGTTTTGGTCGCGCCCGCAAACTACCGCTTGGGATAAACCGGAGGCGCGGGGATATTTTTCTCTTTGGTCTTCAGCTCTTCAAGGATATGGGAGATTGCTTTTTCGAGTTGCTGGTCGGTCCCGGCGAACTCGGTAGCTGGATCGTTGTCGACAACGATGTCGGGCTGGACGCCGACACCTTCCATGATCCATTCCTTGCCATCGATGTCATAGCGGCTGAACTCGGGCTTGCTGAGTGTGCCACCATCGAGCAGGGGCAGGGATCCACGGATGCCCACCACGCCTCCCCAGCTCCGTTTGCCGATGAGCTTGCCCAGTTTGTGCTGGCGGAAACGGTAGGGGAAGATATCCCCGTCCGAAGCGGAGAATTCGTTCAAAAGACAAGTCATCGGCCCCCAGATCATCGCCTGCGGATCGGTGTGGGGCTGACCACCCCGGGCGATTCCGATCATGGCGACCTCACGGCGAAGCCTTTCGATCAGCATGGGGGAGACATTTCCGCCTCCGTTGCCGCGCATGTCGATGACAAGGGCTTTCTTGTCCACCTGGGGATAAAATTGCCGGACAAATTCGTTGAGGCCGGTCTGCATCATGTCGGGGACATGGATATATGCGACCTTGCCTCCGGTCGCCTCCTCAACGCGCTTTCGGTTCTTTTCGACCCAATCACGATAAAGAAGCTCGGATTCGGAGCCAATCGGAACAACGACCACCTCGCGGCTGTTGGCGATTTCGGGTTTCGCGCCAATGCGGATCACGACTCCCTTGCCGACCTTGTTGACAAGCGCCTGGTAGGGGCTCTTGAGTTCGTTGACCGGCTTGCCATCGATGGCGAGGATAAAGTCGCCCACCTTGGCTCCCACGCCGGGCGCGGCCAGGGGCGAGGCGAGTTTTGGATCCCACGAGGAACCGGCATGGATCTTTGTGATTTTCGCGTAACCGGAGGCGTCGCGCTCCAATTCCGCTCCCAGAAGTCCCAGACCCACACGGGGAGCCTTGGGCATTTCCCCGCCACCGACATACGCGTGCCCGGCGTTGAGTTCGCTGATCAGCTCGCCGATGATATAGGTCAAATCCGCGCGATGACGGACATGGGGCAAAAGCACCTCATAGCGCTTTCGCAAAGCGACCCAATCGTTGCCGTGCATATTGGGATCGTAAAAGAAATCGCGCATCTGACGCCACGATTCGTTGTATATTTGCTTCCACTCCGCGACATGATCCAGCTCAACCTCGACGGATGAGGTGTCCAGTCCGGGAAGGCTGGCTCCCGCGACCGGACCACGGGGAAGATCGATGACCGATAGCTTCTTGCCTTGGCCAAGCACAAGGGCTTTCCTTCCATCGGCGGTGATTTCAAGGCTGCCCAATCCACCGATGACTGATTCGTTACCCGTGGCAAGATCAAACACGGCCCAGGTCGCTCCATCCCGACTTGAGGCCCTTTGATACCAAACCGCCTGGCCCACCGATTGGAGACCACCATAGTTTCCGGCCGGAACGGGAAGTTGGAAAGTACGCTGGGCGAGCCCTTCGGCATCGACCTTGACACCAGTATCCTTTGCGGCCTCCTGGGAGGCCTTGGTGGCTTCGGGCTCATCCGTCCTGGGACGGAAGGGGGATGGGGTGTCTTTGGACAGGGCGACCGCATAAATCCTGGCCATGTCGCGATAGGCATGGTTCCATTCGGTCGAGGAATAGATCGGATTCAGGTCCCGATTGGAGACAAAGAAAAGGAACTTTCCATCCCCGCTGAAGATCGGATTGACGGAGGTGTGCCAGGCATCGGTCACATCAATCGTCTGGTTGGTTTCAATGTTTTTGACGCGGATCTTGCGCATGTCATTGGCCGCGGGCTCCGACCATGTCACCCATTTGCTGTCGGGCGACCATGCGGCGTCGCGGATTTCCCATTTGGCGTCGCCGACCACCTCGGTGATTTTTTTCGAGGCCAGGTCGATCGACCGAATCCGGAACTTGCGGTCGGTCCACAGGAGCTTTTTGGAATCGGGTGACCAAATCAGGTCATAAAGGTAGACGCTGCCTCCGCTGGTCAGCTGCACCGGGGCGGATTTGCCATCAGGCGCTACAAGGTGAATCTCATCCTCCCCGGTGACATCGGAAAAGAAGGCAATCGTTTTGCCATCGGGCGACCAGGTGACATTGCGATCGTGGGCGCCGGGAGTATGGGTCAAACGGCGGGTGATGCCGGGGCCATTCGCGATGCTGAATAGCTCGCCGCGGGCGGAAAGGACAACCCGTTTGCCATCAGGCGATGGAGCCGCCGAAGCCAAATTGGCGGCAACATTGGCGAGGGCCGTTCGAGAAGCGGAAAAGTCTTCGGCGATCTCGACCGGGATCCTGTCGAGCTTGGATGTGGCGATGTCCCATTTCCAGAGCCAACCACCCTGTTCAAAGACCACCGCGGCGTCGCCAAGCGAGGGGAACTTGATGTCGAAATCCTGAAAATCGGTCAGTTTTTTGGTCTCTTTTGTGGCTGGATCCATCACATAGAGGTTCATTCTTTTTGAGGTCTCGCGATCGGAAAGGAAATAGATCTTTCCTCCATGCCACATCGGCTCGATTTCCTGATCGGGCGTGGTGCAGAGCGCCTCGGTTTTTTTGCTGGCGAAGTCGTAGGTCCAAAGATCGTCACACATGCCGCCGCGATAGCGTTTCCAGGTGCGGAATTCGCGGAAAATCCGGTTGTAAACAAGTTTCTTTCCATCCGGAGAATAGCTCGCAAAACCGCCCCGGGGAAGAGGCAAAGGTTTGGACATCCCTCCCTCGGCGCTGACTGTGTAAAGCTGGCCGATGAAGTCGTTGAAGGTGTTCATGCGGGACCGGAAAAGAACTTCCTTCCCATCTGGTGTCCAACCCAGGGTGATGTTGTTGGGGCCCATCCGGTCGGAAACATCATCGCGTTCCAGGGTGGCGGTCCAGGTAAGGCGCTTGGGTTCGCCTCCCTGGCTGTTCATCCGGAAAATTTCCGTGTTGCCATCGTATTGCGCGGTGAAGGCGAGGGTTTTGCCATCCGGGGAGAACTTGGGGAACATCTCAAAGCCAGGGCTGCTGGTAAGCCTTCGAGCCGTGCCCCCCTTGGCGGAAACGGTGTAAAGGTCCCCTGCATAAGTGAAGACAACCTGGTCTTTATGAATGGTGGGAAAGCGCAAAAGTCGAGCTTCGTCAGCCCGTGCAGGTGCACCCCCGATTACTGTTAGTGCGGTTACGGCAATCCAAACAAGGTTTCGTGCGGCCATGAATGGCCTCCTGTCTTATGCAAAGTTCCCAAGTTATCTTCCCAAAAACAGAACGGGTTGTAAAGGGGGGGTAGATGGTTGGGAAGGGTCAAGCAGGCGCAAAGGTCAGGGTAGAGCTTGCCTGGAGGGATCTTTCTTGGGCCTATCCCTGATCCGGGAGGCCTAAAAC
>CAWUOD010000372.1:0-4040 GCA_963923115.1 uncultured Singulisphaera sp. | reverse complement strand
TGGTCTCGTGGGCTCGGAGATGTGTATAAGAGACAGCGATTCGCTCCGCGCCACCGGAAAAACCATTCCTGATCGCCTGTGGTTTCAGATCCCCCCATGTCCCCTGTTACGCCCCGGAAAACCACTTCGCATTCTTCCCGATCGAGACGCTCAAATTACCTCCGGTTATGGACAATGACCGTGCGGATGTGCCTTCATTCGCCTGGAATTTACACTGGCGACTGCCCGAACCAAGACTTGAAACCCTGAGGAGGGAAAACGAATGGAAACCCCTTGTAAGGGCCTACCTTGCATCGGTGCGGTTCATGGATGGCCAGGTGGGCCGGGTCCTTGAGGCACTGGAACAATCCGGTCGAGCGCGGGAAACAATCATCATCCTCTGGAGCGATCACGGATACCATCTGGGGGAAAAGGCCATCTCAGGCAAAAACACGCTATGGGAACGATCGACACGCGTGCCACTTATTTTTTCGGGGCCGAACATCAAACCGGGAATTTGCCCAGAACCCGTCGAACTACTGGATATTTATCCAACCCTGTTGGACCTTTGTTCCCGGGAAAAAGTCGATGGTCTGGAGGGGCATACCCTGGTTCCCCAACTTCAAAATCCGGGGCTATCGAGGCCCTGGCCCGCCATAACCACACACAACCAGGGCAACCACGCCGTTCGCTCAAAAACCCATCGCTACATCCGATATGCGGATGGATCCGAGGAGCTTTATGACATGGTTTCCGATCCCAACGAATGGAAAAATCTCGCAAAAGACCCAAGCCAGGCAAATCGAAAAGCGGAGTTGGCAAATTGGGTTCCCAAGACTGATCTACCCGCGGCTCCCGGCAGCAAACACAGGGTGCTATCATTCAATAAGTCCACCGGCATCGCGACCTGGGAGGGCGAACCCATCCACCCGGGGGATCTCCCCCCGGGTCCATGACCAATTGGAAAAAGCACGATCGAAACACTCATTACATAATTATTAGAGATTTACAAGATGGTCATACTCCTCCTTTCGTGCCTTTTTGCCATCGGGCAAAACAATTTGCCGGCCGTTCAGAAATCTGTTCTGATTTCCCTGGAGGTGGAAGGGGTGAAACGCGAAGCCCTACTATTTGAGCCTTCCAAAACGGATGCCAAATCCAAACCCCCGCTCGTTTTTGTTTTCCACGGACATGGAGGAACCGCACGCCACGCCAGTCGCACCATTGCCATACACACCCAATGGCCCGAGGCGTTTGTTGTTTATCCACAGGGGCTACCAACGCCCGGCCAATTGACCGACCCCGAAGGCAAAAGGACAGGTTGGCAGGCGAAACCGGGGGACCAATCCGACAAAGACCTCAAATTCTATGACACACTGCTTGGGAACCTTTCCTCAAAGCACAAAACAGGCAATGTCTATATCACGGGTCATTCCAATGGGGGAGGCTTCACCTATCTTCTTTGGGGCGCCCGGGGCGACACCATCCAGGCCATTGCCCCCTCCGCCGCCGGGATTCGCGCCATTGCTGGTTTTCCGCCCAAGCCGGTCATGCACCTCGCCGGCAAAAAGGATCCACTGGTGAAATTTGCCTATCAGGAACGGGTCATGGCACAGGTTAAGAAAACCAATGATTGTCAGGAAATTGGCCGGGAGTGGGCTAGGAATTGCACAATCTATCCTTCCAAAAAAGGAAATACTCCCTTCGTGGCCATGATCACCGATGGCGACCATCAATTCCCCAAAGAAGGGGCTGCTCTTATTTCGAGGTTCTTCCAGGAAATGGAAAAGTCCGCACAAAAATGACCCAACTGCCGGAACGCCGGATCAAAAGAAAAAGGCGGCGCAGGAGCTTTATCCCGCGCCGCCTTTTGGCTTTTCAAGTCCGCTCAGCTCCGCCTATTTCGCGAAAGCGGGAGACTGGGGATTTCCCCGACTCAGGGTATAGGCCAACAGGTCGAGAATCTCGTCCTCCCGGAGAGTGTCCAGGAGGCCGGCAGGCATCATCGAAACCTTGGAAGGCTCGATCGATTCAATCTTGTTGCGATTGATCGTTGCCATGGTGTTGGGATCGAGCATATTGGTCATGACCATCATGTTGTCCCCGGCAAGGTTGACGATTCGGCCGGTAACCACGCGGGCATCATCCGTGGTGATGACAACCGCCTGGTATTGGTCGGATACTTCCTTGGAGGGATTGATGATCGATTCCAAAAGGTCCTTGGCCGCAAAGCGACCGGCAACCCCGGTTAGGTCGGGGCCCTGGGCACCACCCTCGCTGCCATATCGATGACACGAGAAGCAGGATGTTTGTCCAAAAAGGGTCCGGCCCTTTTCGAAATTGCGCCCCCTGGAAAGTCCCTCGGCGAGTTTTCCTTCCAGATCGGCGGTTTTCCATGCTTTCACAAAGTCCCGTTTGATCGGCTTGGGCAGGTTGGAGGCAACCGCCTTCGCTTCGATTAGAGAGCCCAAAGCACTCTTTTCCTCGGCGGAAAGTGTCGCGACCGCATCCCGACGGATGTTGTCGACAAACCCGCCAAAGCTGTTGCCACCCTTGTAGGTCATGGCTTTGGCAAGCCATTCAAACTGGGCCTTGCGTGCCTCGGGAGTCCAACCCTCCTTGAGAACGCGAAGGTAACGCGCGACATCCATCTGCTCTTCCTGGGATGGAGAGCTGGAGAGTAGCTTGGCGCCCTTCTCCGCAATCGTGGGGGACTTGAGGAACACGAGCACCTGGGTAAGCTCACCGTTGAGTGCCGCGGATTCGCTGGGGAAACGGCTATCAAGGACTTCCAGGATCGCCTTTCGGCTTTCCCCGGAAGGGGGTCCCAAACGAACCAAAGCGACTTCATAAACCCGAAGCAGGTCCGTTTTCAGGGAGGGGGAAAGTTTGTCCCAACCCGAAGCGAGCCTGTTCAGCGCGCCATAGAACTTGTCGCGAAACTCCGCGGGAGCCTCGGGCCGTGTCGGCTTGTGGGCCGGATCGGCTCCCGTCACCCGAGCCAATGCAAGAAGGGCCTGAACCGCGATGGCGGGGTTGGTCTCCTTCAGGGCGTTTTCCCGCCATCCGTTGACATCCTGAAATTCCAACGCAACCCGGGCCGCGTAGCGAAGGTAGCGATCAGGGGAGGCAAGGGTTTCCCAAACATAATCCGCCGCGGCGGGATCGCGCCTTCCGTGGAGGGCTTCGATCTGGGAACGCTTGAGCCGTGCTTCCTTTTCGGAAAGGTCGGCATCGGCGGGCTCGGTGGATTCGGTCCCGGTGTAGGTGACGCGATAAAGCGCGGATTGGGTCCGACGACCACCCACCGCGAAATAGAGCGCCCCATCAACGGGATTGATCACGACATCGGTAAGCGCCAAAGGCGAACCGGTCACAAATTCCTCGAATGCTCCGGAAAATCCTGAGCCCTCGGGTTTGAGGTGGACCGCATAAAGCTTGCCATAGGACCAGTCGCAAATGAACAGGGCGTTTTGGAATTTGGCGGGGAACTTCGCGCCATAACCAAAACAGACACCCGTTGGCGACCCGGGGCCAATGTCGACCACGGCGGGAAGCGAATCGGGATAATAAGCGGGCCACTTGCCTGCGCCGTTCCTCCATCCATATTCGCCGCCGGAGTTGGCCATGCAAATACGGGTCGGACGATACCAGGGGGTGTTGATGTCCCACTCCATATCGGCGTCATAGGTGAAAAGGTCACCCGACTTGTGGAACGCGGCATCGTACTGGTTGCGGAAACCGGTACAGTGGAGTTCCCATTTTTTGCCATCGGGGCTGACACGGTAAATCGATCCCCCAGGCCCAAGGACTCCGGCCATAAAACCGCGACCGTCCGGCATGCGGGGAAGGACATGATCCTCGCCCCAGATTTTTGGCACGCGGGAAGAACTGGTTTCCATTTGCGGGGTCTGGTTTCCGCAAACGACCATCAGGTCCTTGCCATCGGGAGTCAGCAAAACAGCATGGGGACCGTGTTCGCCGCCACCGCCGTTGATCTTTTTGAGTTGTACGACCGTATCGAGTACATCATCGTTGTTTTTCGAGGTGACCTTGTAGAG
>CAWUOD010000371.1:0-4056 GCA_963923115.1 uncultured Singulisphaera sp. | reverse complement strand
GGGGCTTGCCCAGGGAACAGTCCTCAAAACCAAAATCCATGCCGCCCGTGAGGTTTTCTCCAAACTGGAAGCATTTCGTCTCAAACAACCCTGGTGGCTACCATTAGCCGGTTATTTGTGGTTGTCAGAGCGTCGAGCCACGCGTTTCCTGGAATTGCCCCTGAAGCGCGACTATCCCGAAATGAAGGATCGTCTCGCCGGGATTGCCCAGGGGGCGGGAGTTTCTGCCGGGAGAATTCACCTGTTCAACGCCCTGGAGCCTCTTCTTTCCTCGATCGGCGGTTCCACAACATGTCCCGGAGCGTGTTCGGCGGTCGCGGTACGGGGGAGCCGGTCGGTCACAGGCGAACCGATGCTCGCCCGGAACTTTGACTATTTGCCCCTGATTCAGCCCTATTATGTCGTGCGCGAAAGCCAACCAAAAAAGGGATTTCGTTCTCTTGAGTTTACCACCGTTCCGCTGGCTGGGGTAGTTGATGGAATGAATGAAAAAGGTCTTGCGATCACATACGACTATGCCTTCACCACCGACAGATCCCCGGTTCCCTCCGGACCCATTTCCATGGCGATCTCCGAGGCGCTGGAACGGTGCACTTCGGTTGCCCAGGCGGCGGATTGGATCAACAAAAAGCCACGGGCCGGTGGTGGCCTCCTCATGATGGCGGATGCCCAGGGGGATATCGCCTCCCTTGAGCTTTCCAACACCCGCAGCCATCTACGCCGTCCCACTCCCGGCGAGGACACGCTTTTTCACACAAACAACTATGCCGGGGAATCGATGCTTGAGGTCCAAATTCCCGAAAACGCCATCTACAACGACAACGCCCCGTCTCCGCTGCGTGGAAGGAGGGTGCATCACTCTTCGGACATGCGCAACCAGCGCTACCGACAACTTTTGGATAATAAAAAGATCTTCGATGAGGAAACACTCGCCGCGCTCATGGCCGACCATGGGGAAAACGGAATCCCCAACGATTTCACCCCGTGCGTCCATGGATCGTATTGGCAAACCACCGCCTGTTTGCAATTCTTTCCCAAATCGGGAAAGATCCGGGTCGCGTATGATCTGGCTTGCCAAGCCAAATACCGCGAGATCGGTTTTTAGGTTGGCCCAACACCTGGAACGGGGAGTTGGTTTGAAATGGTTTTGTGCGATGCATACTTGCAACAACCTTGCATAAAACGGTTGGCCTCCCGGTTGGATCTCCCATGGGAGGCTATTTTTTTCGCCCTGTGGTCCGCGGTCCTTTCAAACATCTAGACTAGCGAAGAGCCGCCTTCGCCCTTTCGGGCACCCACCCCCCGGCGACTCATTTCCCCTCTCCTTCGGGGCTCTTCCATGAACCTCTCCCGATTTCTCTGTTCCTTTTTGTTTGTGTTGTCCTGCGGGTTTGCGGTCGCCGCGGATGCACCTGTGGATCTTGGTTCTGTGACCGAGAAACACGAAATGATGCCGATGCGGGATGGCAAGCGCCTATCGACCTATCTCTATTTCCCCAAGGGAGACGGCCCCTGGCCTGTCCTTTATGAACAGCGCTATGCCAACCTCCGATCGCCGGGAAGTCGCAAGGCGTTCGCCCGACTTGCGGAAAAGGGTTATGTCGTCGCGGCACAGAACTTCCGGGGTGCCCATCTTTCGGAGGGGACCTGGGTCGGTTATCGGGCCTTGGGGTGGGGCGAGCTGAAAGACGGATACGACAGCGTCGAATGGCTGGCCAGGCAACCCTGGTCGACGGGAAAAATCGGGACCATGGGCGGCTCGCAAGCCGGGTTCGCGCAAAACTTTTTGGCGGTCACACGCCCGCCCCATTTGGTCGCCCAATACATGACCGACACGGGATTAAGCCTGTTTCAGGAAGGGTATCGAATTGGCGGCACAACACGCCCCGAACGCTTCAAGGGGATGGATGCCGTATGTCGGGATCCGATGGAAAACCGCCGCCTTTTGGCTGAATGGTTTGCCCATCCGACCTATGACGATTACTGGCGCCAGGAGGATTGCACCCTTCATATCGACAAGATGAATGTCCCCTGCTTCACCCTGGGTAGCTGGTACGACTTCATGTGTGTCGGGTCAGTCGATAGTTTTGTCGGGCGTCAACACCATGGGGGACCCAACTCAAGGGGAAAGCAACAACTTCTCATAGGCGCCTGGCCTCACGGTGGAGCGAAAGACAACAAGGTCGGAGAGATGGTGTATCCACCCAACGCGACCTTTGAAATGGAAAAACACCTGATTCGCTGGTTTGACCACCATCTGAAGGGGATCGACAACGGCGCCAACCGCGACGCCACGGTTCGGTACTATGTGATGGGCGCGACCAACGAGCCAGGCGCCCCGGGCAATGAGTGGCGCACCGCCGCCGATTGGCCGATTCCCGCCCGCGAGACTTCGCAATACCTTCAGCCCAAAGGTATGCTTTCGGAAATGGTCCCCACAAGCGAACGCTCGGTGACCGAATTCCTGGCCGACCCGCTTCATCCCAACCAGATCCCCGCGGGGGCGTTTCCAGGTGCCAAGGATGCCCGTGGTTTTGAAAAACAATCCGAAGTCCGAACCTTTACCACCGAACCCCTCGCAAACCCCGTCGAATGGACAGGCAAAGTGAAGGCGGAACTTTTTGTCACCTCTTCGGCCCGGGACACGGATTTCATTGTCCGGGTTTGCGATGTCTATCCCGATGGGCGATCCAATCTGCTCATGGATTATGTCCGGCGGGCCCGCTATCGCGAGGGGTACGACCGCGAAGTGTTCATGGAACCCGGCAAGGTTTACAAAGTGGCATTTGATGTCGGATGGATCAGCCAGGTCTTCAACAAGGGACACCGGATCCGGATCACCATCGCCAGCACAGGCGCCAATTTTTACGAGCCCAATCCCAACACCGGCGAACCTCTTGGTCTCGACTTTCCCAAAAACAGCATCATCGCCAAAAACGCCATTCACCACGACCACCAATACGCCTCGCGCGTGATCGCACCGGTCATTTTGCCGGATAACGGCCGTGGCAAACTGGAACAGGAAACAAAAGAGCTTGGGAAAAAGGTCGAGGATCTTCATGGGAAACAGGACACTCTTGCCGATGTGCGTGTATTTGTCAAAGGCGTCTCCTGGGCCCTCCGGCACGAGGAAAACCTTTCTCCCGGGGACGCCGCACTTTTGAAGAAAAATCTATCCCGGGCGAAAGAGCGCGCATCGTCCCTCGAGGCGGGAAAAACACCCTGGACCACACGCAAGGGTAAGCTGGTTCGGGGATTTGTTTCGGCGGTGGATGGATCGGTCCAGCCATATGGGATCATCATTCCTTCGGGTTATGATCCGGGAAAACCAACACGGCTGGATGTCGTTCTCCATGGAAGCAGCAAGGCAACGGGCCTAAGCGAGCTACGCTTCATGAGTCGTTTTGATGAGGGGGATGGAGAACCGAAATCGGTTCCCGATGTGGACCATATCGAGCTTCACCCTTTGGGCCGTGTGGAAAATTGCTATCGCTGGGCAGGAGAAACCGATGTGTTCGAGGCCATCGAGGCGGTGTGCAATAACTACAACATCGATCGTAACCGGGTTGTTTTGCGGGGAATGTCGATGGGGGCAAGCGGGACCTGGCATCTGGGACTGAAGCACCCGGACAAATTTGTCGCGCTGGGGCCTTATTGTGGCTATGTGGACACGCATGAATTTTCCCAAACGCCCATCGCCAATTTCATCAAGGTGGGGGTCTTGCCCGAACACCAGGAAAAAGCGCTCCATATGCTCGACTCGGTCGACTATGCCGCCAACGCGGGGGTTGTTCCCGCGATCGGATGTATCGGGGGGAAAGATGTCTTTTTCCAGGCGCATGTGATCATGGAAAAAGCGATGAAGCGCGAAGGGCTCAACATGGTCAACCTGATTTCACCGGAAACAGGCCATGTCATCGATCCCGTCACCCACAAGGAGCAGATGCGCCGCATAGGCGAATATGCCGCAAAAGGAATCGACCATGCCCCAAAGCAGATCCGTTTTGTCACATGGACCCTGAAATATGGGAAGTGTCACTGGATCCAGGTGCTCGG
>CAWUOD010000370.1:0-4060 GCA_963923115.1 uncultured Singulisphaera sp. | reverse complement strand
GAGTATCGTCGGCAGCGTCAGATGTGTATAAGAGACAGCTCTCCCGGAGAGGAGTAGCGCGCCCATCGCTCCCGCTGGGGAGGTTTCCCTGGCACAGGACGCGCTTGATGTCCTATCGCTTGTGGCCTACCGCCAACCCATACTCCGTGAGGAGATCGACTCTGTGCGCGGGGCGGATTCCGCAGGCGCTTTAAGGCAAATTCTCAAGCTCGGGCTTGTTCGAATGGAGGCAACCCAGGCGGGCCGGGTCTACTCCACGACCCCCACCTTTCTGGAAGCCCTTGGTATTTCCTCTCTTAAGGATCTTCCCAGGGTGGAAGAGGCCGCCGGATAGCATCGCTTGTTTTTTTGATTTCTCTGACCAGGCTGGCGCGCTGGTCCCCATCGTCTGAATGAGTGGTGTTTTCGCGGAGTAGGCCCGAGATTTTGGCCGATGGTTGCCAACGAAAAGAGGGAATGACCATCTAAAGGCCATTCCCTCCCTGATTTGAAAATCCGGCTTGGTGATTACGGATTTCCGCCAACAGAAGGATCGAGTTTCTTTGGAGCCGGGCCGCCGGATTGGCCGGGCTTTTGGGCTCCAGGACGACCCGGTATATTCTCTTCCTGATTGAGGAGTTGGCGGGTGCTTTCGGTCAGATTAGCCGGTCCGGAGGCCCCGGTAAGAAGAAGCTTGGGCGCCGCTTTTTCACGCATTTCGGCAAAAAGCCGGGGGATCTCTGCCTGGGTTTTCTTTTCAAGGACTTCCTTGGTCAGTTTTGGACGCATGGCTTCGAAGTTGGCCGTTGTGTCCGCGGGAACGCGTGAGTCACACTTGATCACAACCAGTCCCTCCGGGGTGCCAACAAGCGCGCTAACTTCCCCGGGTTGGAGGCTGAACGCCGCTTTTTCAAAATCTTCGTTGCCGGTGGTGTTTCGGCTGATGGCCCGGATCTTGCCGCCTGCCGAGGCCAGCGTGGGGCTTTTCTGGTTTTTCGCGGCGCGGGCGAATTCGTCCTCGCTGTCACGAATCTTGGCATATTCGGACATGGCCGCTTTTTCAGATCCCTTTTCCCAAATAATGACGCGGCAGTCGAGTTTTTCTCCGTGATAGGCGTCAAAGGCCTTTTTCAGGTCGTCTTCTGTCACCTTGACCCGGCCTTTCACCAGTTTGCCAAGCATTAGCTTGGGGCGGAGGACATCTTCTTTCCACTCGTAAAGAGTTTTTTTGTAACCCTTGAGCACCTTGTCGACGAAAACCTTGCGGTCGACATTGAGACCGGCCATATCTTCTTCGAGGGCGGCTTCGACTTCCGCCTCGGTCACTTCGATTTTCGCCTTTTTGCATTCAATTTCGATGATGCGCTTGTTCACCAGCGCCTCAAGGCGTTCGTTGCCCAGGCGTTGGATCAGATATTCGCCCAAATCCTCACGCGTCACGGGAATTGAGTCGTACACAAATGCCACCACGCGACTGGAATAATCGCTGGAGGCGGTTCCCGCGGTGGCTCCCGCGCTTGCCTGGGGAACAACCGGACCCGGCTTTGGACCAGGTCCCTGGGCGGCGGCTTGGGGTTGCCTTGTGTTCCAGGAAATGATGCCGAAAGTCGCGGTGAGACCCAGGGCCCAAAGCCAGGGCCGCATGGATTTCATCGATGAATTGGTTTGGGGTGTGCCGCTCATAATGGTCCTCCATGACCTGCGAGAGCCCGGATTTTGAAAAAGGTACTCCGCCTATTCTGGACAAATCGTAAACCAGGCAGCTTTTTGGTTGCAAGCGCAAAGCAAACCGGGACCCAGTGGGATCAAAGGAAAAGGGGGGGGACGAAATGCTCCCACCCCATGTTTCTGCGGCAAAGACACAGCCAAAGACCAATCTGGTCTTCCCGGGGAATGATCCTAAAGACCGGCTTCCTCCGCTTTAAGCCCTTGTTTATATTGGCTATAGATAAAAATCGGAATCTTCAGGTCACCAAGGTGATGCCTGATAAGGGGCAAGATATCCGACCATTCCAGCCCTCCCACCCCCGTGGCCAGTCTGGGCAAAGCGAGACTTGTGATTGCGCTTTTTTCGAGTTCGTGGCGAAGTCGCTTGAGGCAATGGTTGACATTGGGAATAGTCGCTTTTCCCGGCTTTGTGGAGTCGTGTTCGCCTTCCTGGGTGAGAAGGTTGAAGAAGCGTACACCAAATCCACCCCAGACCCAGATTTCGCCGGGCTTTGGGTGGGATTGATGGGCGTAATGGCGGAAATCCTTGGCCATGGTGGGCCACTTTTCACGGAGATGAAGGGCAAGGCCGTGATCAAAGTGGTCGTTCGGGGCAATTCCGTGGGCGATGGCTTGGGCTTTGGTGAGGAGGATATCCCCGGTGACTTCGTGAATCATGGTATCTCCGGAATAATAGGCTTAGGTTAAGGTTTCCTGAATATTGGATACCTTTGTCTGCTATTCTATCCGGGCCAACCCCGCCACCCCAAATCCGATGTGTTGCCAAGCGCCCTGATCACGATTTCGCAGAAGCTTTACGGACGATCCAAATCACTCGGCCCAAAGCAATGATAATTCCCCAGAAAGCCAACCATGGTGACCAGGAGATTATCCAAAGGGAGAACCTGGCGAGCGAATCGTAAAGACCATCAAGTGATTGATGGAATGTTCTTGCGGCCTTGGTCAGGAATGTAGGAGCGGGTTCCGGTTTGTAGTTTTTATGTTCGATAAGGGTGACCTGGACAGTTGCCAGGCTGGTCAGGTTCGCAAGCATATTCAAACGCCCCTGGGCTTGTTCGATTTCGCCGCGAACCCGTGTAATTTCCTTTTCCACCGCAAGAATATCAGCCAATTTGCCTGTGGAATCTTTCAGATGCTGGATAAGCCTTTCCTCTTCGGTTTTTTTGTTTTTGATGCGCGCTTCCAGGTCGTAAAACTCTTCCGATACATCCCGGGCGTCGGACGACTGACGAATAGGCTCTCCCAACGCCACGATCCCGGAAGCCAAATCCGAGGCCTTGTTTCCGGGAATACGAAGGGTCCAGGATCCTTGTCGCCTGGCACCGGGATTGCTTCCCATCTCCGAACGGGAGATGTATCCTCCGCTTTTTTGAACCAGTTCCATTAACCTTTTTTCCGCGGCCTCCAGATCTTCCACCGCGACTTCAATGGTGTGGTTCTGGATGATTTTTCGTTGGGGAATTTCCCGGGATCCCGAATTTCCGTCCCCATTGCCAGGCGAAGGAGGTCCCCCAACAGATGAGACGAGATTGCTTGGAGAGCCTCCACCGGTTGCCATGGCATTGCCCGAAGGTGGCACTCTGAAGCTCTCGGAGGGGCCACCTGCCTGGCTGGATGCATCAAAAAAATCGGTCGGGTTCGCTCTTGGGGAAGGTAAAGCATAGTCGGCTGTCGCAGCCTCGGGTAATGCCCCTTTGGGCATCTCATATCCGCATCCAACAAGTGGAAGGAGAATCAGCCAGGCAGCCAAGCGCGAAAACTTTTCATGGGAAATTGGTGAGTTGGAATTGGACATGATTTGTTTCCTTGTGGATATGGCGCTAACACGCCAGAAGTGAAAATCGTTGGGGGAAATTAGGATCAAGATGGGAAATGTGTGCGGCCGATAACGATTATAAGGGTAAAAAGAGGGGGCTCCTTTCATGTTTGGGCGTTTGGGGCAACTCATCCCTTTGTGTATGTGGTTTTGTGTAACTGGTTGTATCACTCCGATTTCCGTCGCCCTGGATGGTCAACTTACCTCCTCCAAGCCGATCGAAGCCGCCATTCGCGCGGATCTTTCCCCCCAGAATTCCCCGGAGCCCCTGCATACCGTGGTTTTGCCAGGCACATCGGGTGCCCAAAGGGTCGCCATCATCGAGCTGGATGGCTTATTGGTTCAGGAATCCCTCGTGGGCCTTGGATCCCAAGGTTCCAATCCGGTGGCACTCTTTCACGAAAAACTCCAGGCAGCGGAACAGGATCCGGCTCTGGTTGGGGTGGTTCTCCGAATCAACAGCCCGGGAGGAACCGTTGGCGGCTCGGAGCTGATCGCAAACGAAATACGCCGTTTCCGGGAACGGACAGGCAAGCG
>CAWUOD010000369.1:0-4076 GCA_963923115.1 uncultured Singulisphaera sp. | reverse complement strand
ACTCACCATTCCTGGAAAACAGTCCGTAAAAGCTTGGGTTATCAACCAATAGTCATTTTGGAATATTTTTATGGATGTTTTTAATTTTGATGAATTTCACATGCTGCCATGGGCACTTTTTATTTCAATTGGTTTCCCATTTATTCTCCTTGTTCTTAATGAATGGATTACACATTCGATAAGGCGAGATGGTTTGTTGACGGGAACCCTTCGTTCCCTTCGGAATTTTGTCGTGCCCAGCATGGCTTTGCTTTTCTTTGCAAAACTTGTTCTTGAACTTCCCTCCGACAATTTTTGGATGAGGCTTTTCGAGACGGTTTTCTGGATATTGGTGATCTATTCATCCTTGACATTCATTAATGATTTTGTTTTTGGCTCCGCTCGGCCATCTTCCTGGCAGGCGAGGGTACCAAAACTGTTTCGCGACCTATCAAGGGCCGCCCTCGTTGCCATTGGGGCCGCGATTGTTTATTCGAAGGTTTGGGGACAGGAGATTGAAGGGGCGATAACCGCATTGGGTGTTGGTTCGGTAGTGATTGGTTTGGCATTGCAAGAGCCACTTGGAAATATTGTCTCGGGACTGATGCTGCTTTTTGAGCGTCCGCTGAATATCGGCGACTGGATCCTCACCGACGGTGTCACCGGTAAAGTGGTCGAAATCAATTGGCGGTCCATACATATTGAGACGCCCACCCGTGAAACACGAATTGTTCCGAATGTTTCCCTTTATAAAAGCGCGTTTTCCAACCTTTCCCGTCCCAACACCAAAAGGACGGATTCCCTTGAAATCGGGTTTTCCTACGATGATCCCCCCAACCGGGTAAAGCAGGCGATGCTTGAATTATTAAATTCAATCCCCGGTATTTTGAGTGATCCGGGCCCTTCTGTAAGAGTTTTTAACTATGGGGATTTTTCAATCACTTATCGCCTGATTTTCACGGTTATGACCCAGGAGGAATTGGGCCAGGTTCGTGACCGGATCATGACAAACATCTGGTATGTCGCCAGAAGGGAACAATTTAATATCCCCTATCCAATTGCCACCCAAATTCAGGTCCGTCCTGAGGAACTTCCTTCTTCAAAACCCATTGAGCCAAGCGATTTGGCGAAAGCATTCCCCCTTTTCAGGACGGTGCCCTTTGGGAAAAGTGACAAGGTCCTTGATTACGCCACCGGTGAAATGATTATCAAGGCAGGTAAACCAGGTTTGGGATTTTGTCTTTTGATAAGGGGAACAGTTTCTTTGTCCGTGCCCTCTAGTGGCGGGGAATTGATGGAATTTACCAGATTGGAAGCGGGAGGATTTTTTGGAGAACATGGAATGTCAGCCCAAAAAATTTCTGAAATTACTGTAAAAGCAACCTCCGATGTGGAATTGATTGTGGTTTCACCGGAAACCACTTTCGCCTGGTTTACCAAATCGCCTTCGAACGCCGGGGAAATCGGAAACATTATGGAGGCTCGACGCAAAACCCTGATTTCTGCCTTGAAAAGTTAGTGAATTTGGAGGGGCCATCCTCAATTATGTGAGATATAAGGTATTCTTCCCAAACTTCCCCACTTGTGATTTTTGTTTGGGTTGAACAAAAAAAATCCCGATATTCATGAGAGCCCAAACTTTTCTGGTGCTTCAAGGACAGGCAGCATGGCGGTTTCCATGGAAACTCTGGAAAATTACTTACTAAGGCTAAGGCCACAAGCCTTCCCACCTGAAACTTTCCTTGGATTATTGCACCTTCTCATTTCCGGAAGCCTGGCTGATGATCAGGGAAACCGTCCTTTTCCGGGGCAAAGTTGGAGGGATTTGGCGGCTGTCCTCAAAAAAGTCAGATGGGATCCGTCCATGGTAAAGCAGATGGGAATAGATCCGGCGTCCCTGGCACCCCGGGATAGGGAAAGATTTTGGTATCAAGCGATTTGCCTGGCAAAGATTGATTCCCCAGAAGCCAAAAGATCCGCGCAAAAATTAAAAGGTTGGCTTGATAAATTTGGTTATAAAGCCCAGGTTTGATATTTATTGGATTCGGGAACCGCATTCTTTACAGGGAGCCTTTCTTTTCTTCGCTGGTTTGTAAAATTCCTTTTTGGAAACTGAGGCAAGCGTTTTTGTTTCCCCAAGGACGAACATTCCCCAAAAAGGTTGTCCCATGACGGACCATGCAAACCAACCCCAATCTGTTGCCCATCACCACTCCCATCCTTCAGATGTAACTTTGCCACCAGCAAAACCCACATTCGTTTTGCCAGATTGGGCGAAGTATCTGATTGGAGCCGCACTTGTTGGTTTTGTGGTTTACTCAGTTTTCCAGTTGTTGCGTCAAAGGGCGATAGATTCCGCCTCCGGTGAATGGTATGCCCTTGATAGGGTTAGCGGGACGGATGGTCTTAAGGAACTGGCAAACAAGTCGGGCACAGGTCTTCCAGGGAAGATTGCGAAGTTCAAATTGGCTCGGGAAGATTTGCGTAATGGTTTAAGGGATTTTGCCTCCAAAAAATTATCGGAATCCAAAGCC
Source organism: uncultured Singulisphaera sp. (assembly GCA_963923115.1). Classification (GTDB taxonomy): domain Bacteria; phylum Planctomycetota; class Planctomycetia; order Gemmatales; family Gemmataceae; genus SYLG01. Next base: position 1,563 of record CAWUOD010000369.1, on the reverse strand, counting down.
AAGGATTCGAAGGACGCCAAATCCCAACCGGAACTGGCTTCAACAGAATCCCTGAAGCACGCGGCAACAACTTATGGTGAATTGGCTCGCACTTCAGGTCTTCCCAAGGAACTTGAAATCGAAGCAAATCTTGGCGCGGCAAAAGCAAGTGAGGCACTTGGGGCCTTTGCCGAAGCGAAAACCTTTTATGAAACCACTATAAAACTTGCCGGGGACTCCGAAATAGGAAAGCAGGCAAAAGGTGGCGTGGAACGCCTTGGCAAAAACGAAATTGCTGTTAAAACCCTTCAGGAAGAACTTCTTAAATCCGCTCGCGGCCCAGCGATTCCTTAATTGAAAAGGCCGCCGCAAAGGCCAAATGACCGAATCCGAGCTTCACGATATTGACGATGTGGAGGATTTCCTTGATGGAGATCTTCCAGATGTAGATGCTACGGCAAATACTGCCGAGCCAATTGAAACCACACTAGTGGTAAAGTTACGGGCTGACCCACCCCGTGTGGATCAATTCCTTCATGGTTTGATGACCGAGCAAAGCCGTTCCACGGTACAAAAGCTGATCGAATCGGGTGCGGTGACCATCAACGGGCGTGTGGTCAAGTGCTCAACCAGGATCCGCCATGATGATGTCCTTGTTTATCGCAAACCACCTCCCAGCCACCCGGCTCCTGTGCCAGAGGAAATCCCTCTTGAAATCCTTTATCAGGATGAATTTTTGGCGGTAATCAACAAGCCATACAACATGGTTGTTCATCCTGCCAAAGGTCATTGGTCCGGAACATTGGTTAATGCCCTCCGGTTCCATTTTCCCCACCTTAGTGGAATCAATGGTGATTACCGGGCAGGCATTGTCCATCGACTAGATCGGGACACCTCCGGAGCCATTCTTATTGCCAAAGAAGAGAGAACCCACAGGGACCTTTCCATGGCTTTTGAGAAAAGGAAGGTTTTCAAGGAATACCTAACCATTGTAAGCGGCGTTCTGGACCGTGATAGTGATTATGTGGAGGCCCGAATTGGGATGCACCCACATGACCGACTTAAAATGATGACATCCATGCGTGAGGATTTTGGCAAGGATGCCCTCAGCTATTATGAAGTGGAAGAGCGATACCAGGGATTTACCTTGGTGAGAGTGCAACCCCGAACTGGCCGCACGCATCAAATTCGCGTCCATATGGGCCATATCGGGCACCATGTCCTCGCGGACAAGAATTACAGTGGCCGGGACAAAATCACCATGGGTGATATTGTTGGTCCATCGATCGAGGGTGCTGAAAATGTTTTGATTCACCGGCAGGCCCTTCATGCCTATCGGTTACGGTTTACACACCCCCGAAAAGATGAAGTGATTTCAATTGAGGCGCCAATTCCTGCCGACATGCTTTGCACCATGGAGGCCCTTCGCAGCCATCGACCATTCCGCCAGGGACCTTTTGCGCCTGGCCTGACCAAGGGCAATGGGCGTTAAGAATAGATCCATTTTGTAATTTTTTTTGGTAAATTTTTTAAAAATTATTTTTAAGAACAGCTTTTTCGAATGGCAGTCTCTTGATAATAAAT
>CAWUOD010000368.1:0-4099 GCA_963923115.1 uncultured Singulisphaera sp. | reverse complement strand
TTTACGCAAGGATGTGGAGAAATATTTGGCCAAACCCAAGCCCAAATTGATCAAATCAAGTGAACGGGGTGATTAATGGTTGTCTATTGTTTTGACTGAGGAAGGAAAAAGGCTTGAGGGCCTATTTGATTGCTTGTTGTGACAAATAAATTTTGTGGTTGTTGAAAGGGGCCTTTTTAGATGCAGCCTTGGGAAGTTGAAATTTGGTTTGTCCCACCTGGAAAATTGTATTTGGTGGGATTGAGTCGGCAAATTATTGGCAAATGTTCTGAAAGGCTTCGTTTGAGGACTATCGAAGTTTAATTTTTTGGGTGCAGAGGGTTTTTGGGCTTAATTATAAAATGCCAATGCTTATTTGGGTGGGCCAAAGTCAGATATTGAAAAAGGTATTGTGCGACAAAACAGTAGCGGTGACTGGATTTGAACCAGTGACCTTGGCCTTATGAAGACCCTGCTCTAACCCCTGAGCTACACCGCCATCTAATAAAAGTTTAGCCTATTTCTGGGAAAAGTCCAAGGGGCGGTGGTAAAACAAATCGGTGTTGTCCGATGTCGTTGTAGGTAGGGTGGATAGGGAATGGATCCAGCAACTGAGTGGTTTTCGGGAGGGCTCCGTTTTTCGTGTACCCAATGTGGAGATTGTTGCACCGGCGAGCCCGGGTTTGTTTGGATGAATGACTGCGAAATTACGGAGATTGCCTCCTTTTTGGGTGTTCCTGAGCGTGAGGTGCGAGAGTATTACGGCAAAAAAGGAGTTAAAGGCATAACACTAAGGGAAAAAAATAATGGAGATTGTGTGTTTTTTGAAAAGGGCAGGGGGTGCGTAATTTATGAGGTCAGGCCAACCCAATGCCGAACCTGGCCTTTTTGGGAAGGCAATATAAAAAAACCGACTGCCTGGAAAAAAACTTGTGAAATTTGTCCTGGTTCCGGAAATGGCGAGCTTATTTCCGCTGAAGAAATCGTTGCTCGGGCCCGACTCACCAAAGTTTAACGAAGCAATTGGTGATTTGGGTTGATGGGGGTTTAAAACAAAGGCATAATAGACTTTACTTACTTGGATTAAACAGCCACCATCCTCTGGAAGGCTGCGACACCGCCCCGGGTATGATCGTGCCGACCCTTATTGGACTTTTGGTGTTGCCTTTTACCCTTTTTGCCCAAGATTCAACCCTTGGCAGGGATTGGGCTGAGGTGGGTGTGCCCTTTGTCAAGAAACATTGCATTGCCTGCCACCAGGGACCAAAAGCAAAGGGCGGGGTAAGTCTTGAAAAGTTGGTTGGTTCAATGAAAGAATCAACCAAACAAGTAGAACTTTGGTCACAGGTAGCGGAACAGGTTCGAACGAAGGCAATGCCTCCCGAGGGAAAGCCAAGGCCGACAGTCAAGGAACAGGACTCTGTCAATACTTGGATTGATCAAAAGATATTAAAGCTTGCGTGTGCAGGTCCAGGCAGCCCAGGTAAAGTTGCTGCCCGTCGTCTTAATCGGGCTGAATACGCCAATACGATAAGGGACCTGTTGGGTTTGACAGGGGGAAATCCATCCGAAGATTTGCCCGCGGATGATGTTGGTCATGGCTTTGATAACATTGCTGATGTTTTAACGGTTAGCCCTCTTCACTTGGAGAAATATTTGGGTGCAGCCGAAAAATTTGTCGATCAGGCACTATCCAGCCCGGTAAGCAGGACTCTCCTTAAATTACCACATCCATCTGCAATCAAGATGGAAGGCCTGGAAGGGTACATTCGTCCATTTGTTGAAAGGGCATACCGCCGTCAAATAAGTGATAGTGAGTTTAAAAAATATATAGCCCTTGCAAGACAGATAGGAGAGGAATCAAAGGACCCTGTCCAAGGATTAGCTGCTGCATACCAAGCTACTTTGATTTCTCCCTACTTTCTTTTCCGAATCGAACCAGATCCTGTTTCGCCTGAAACCTTCAGGGATCTAAACTCTTTTGAGCTTGCCACAAGGTTAAGTTACTTCCTTTGGAGTTCTATGCCCGATGCGGAGTTGTTCAGTTTGGCAAAAACCGATGAGTTGAAAAAATCTGAAGTTTTGGAAAACCAGGTAAAGCGAATGATGAAGGATAAAAAATCTGAAGCATTTGTGGTTAATTTTGCTGGTCAGTGGCTGAATCTTCGAAACCTGGACATTGCCCAGCCCGACACCGCGCGTTTTCGTCGCTTTAATGATCCACTGCGATATAGCATGAAGCGTGAGACAGAGATGTTTATTTCGCATGTGGTGCGGGAAGACAAGTCGATTTTGGATCTCCTTGATTCGAACTACACCTTTCTTAACCAGGCATTGGCAGCACATTATGGATTGCCCAAGGTGATTGGGACGGAAATGCGCAAGGTCGATTTGAACTCAGGAGAGCGCGGAGGGGTTTTGACCCACGCAAGTGTTTTGACGCTTACTTCTAATCCAACACGGACAAACCCCGTCAAACGGGGGAAATGGATTCTGGAGGTACTTTTGGGGACCCCGCCTCCCCCTCCACCACCCGGAGTCGAGGAATTGAAGGATGACAAAAAGGCTCAGCTTTCTGGTACGCTTCGCCAAAGAATGGAGCAACACCGTTCAAACCCAAACTGTGCTGTTTGCCATCAAAAACTTGATCCACTAGGTTTCGGATTGGAAAATTACGATGCTGTTGGGGCTTGGCGAACCAAAGAAAATGACCAGAAAATTGACAGTTCTGGAGTTCTTCCCGGAGGGGAAAAATTTGATGGCCCCAAAGAGTTAAAATCTATTCTTCTGCAGAAAAAGGATTTGTTTACCCGAAACCTGGCAGATAGACTTTTGACCTATGCCTTGGGTCGGGGCATGGAAAATGCTGACCGATGCGTGGTGGACAAAATCGCCGAAAACGCCAAACTCGGCGATTACAAAATGAGCGTATTGATTCTTGAGGTGGTGCGAACGGAGGCTTTCCGTAGCAAATCCACCAGGAGAATAACTGGAGGTGTTTCGTGAAGCCCTTGCTTGACAGAAGGACTGTGTTACGCGGTTTGGGAACGGTGATTGGTCTTCCCATGCTTGATGCCATGACACCCGGTTTGGATTTTACGCCTGGATTGAAAGCCAAAGCACCCGAATCTCCTCGCCGGCTTGTTTACATTTATGTTCCCAATGGGGTCCATATGCAGTCATGGACCCCTGCAAAAGAAGGGGTTTTGGAGGAGCTACCAACAACGCTTTCCAAGCTGGAACCTTTCCGCAAACTGATGACCATATTTAGCGGACTAACAGCGGACAAAGCGCGGGCAAATGGTGATGGACCTGGGGACCATGCTCGCGCAATGGCCAGTTTTTTGACGGGTAGACAGGCGCGCAAAACCCATGGCGCCGATATCCGCATTGGTATTTCGGCTGATCAGTTGGTGGCCCAGAAAATAGGGGCGCAAACCCGTTTTGCGTCTCTTGAGTTGGGGATAGAACGGGGAATTAACGCCGGTAATTGCGACTCGGGATATAGTTGTGCCTATTCCGCAAATATCGCATGGCGTAGCGAGACAACACCGGTCCCCAAGGAGGTTGATCCGAAAGCGATTTTTGAACGCCTCTTCGCCGATCCGAAAAAAGAAGCCGCACAAATCGCTTCACAAGCAAAGCGCCGCAGGAGTATTCTGGATTTGGCTTTGGAGGATACCAAAGATCTGGAAAGGGCGCTTACGGGGACCGATAAACGAAAGCTTGACGAATACCTCACCAGCCTAAGGGATGTTGAAAAAAGACTTGAGATAGCCACCAACCAAACACATCCCAGTGCATCCGTGAAGGCTCCGGATGGAACCGTAAAGCCCACGGGCATCCCGGCTAATTATGCGGATCACCTGTCCTTAATGTCAGACATGTTGATTCTTGCTTTGCAGGCCGACCTTACCAGGGTGGCCACATTTGTGTTTGCAAATGAGGGGTCCAACCGAAGTTACAAGTTCATCGATGTTCCCGAAGGGCATCATGAACTATCCCATCATGGTCGTGACAAAGCCAAACAGGCAAAAATTGAGAAGATAAACAAGTTCCACATTGATCAATTTCACCATTTGCTTGCCGGGTTGGCGGGAACAAAAGAAAACGGTCGGCC
>CAWUOD010000367.1:0-4120 GCA_963923115.1 uncultured Singulisphaera sp. | reverse complement strand
ATCCTCTCTGGTCTCGTGGGCTCGGAGATGTGTATAAGAGACAGTCCTTGGAAAACACCTCGACTTTATGCCCCGGGTTCCCGAGGCCCTCGATATTCACCGTTTGGCGCCCATCCATGCGATGATGGATATCAGCGACGGACTGGCCCGCGATCTCCATCAGATTTGCAAGGCAAGTCAATGTGGCGCGGTGATCCATGGCCCCTCCGTGCCCCTGAGCCATGACGCCCACAACCTGTCGAACCAAACCGGAAAAACCCCATTGGAGCACGCTTTGGGTGATGGGGAAGATTTTGAACTGCTGATCGCCATGCCCGAATTCCGCGCGCAAACCCTTTTGGATATTCAACCCATCGAAGGGATTCGGCTTCACAAGATCGGCCACTTCGTTCATGAAGGGGTTTGGATCGATTATGGCGATGGAAAAGGACCACAACCCCTTGGTCCCCTGGGCTACGACCACACCCTCGAATAGGATGGCTTCTCGCAAAATCCACCCATCCCTTTTTATTTGGAAAAATCCCCACGATGCTCAACCAGGCGGTCAGGTTTCCTGTTTTGATCGCCCTTCTGACGGGCGCCTCTTGTTTGGTTTCCCAGGCCCCAGCCCAGGTGAACCCCGGGGATTGGCCTCAATGGCGAGGGCCTCGGCTTGACGGCTCCTCGACCGACACGAACCTGCCCCTTAATTGGTCCAAAACCAATGGGATCGCCTGGAAAACCGCGATTCCGGGAAAAGGGCACTCGTCCCCGATCGTGGTCGGAAACCGGATTTTTGTCACCTCTTGTATCGAAGAGACAGGCGAACGCCTGATCCTTTGTTTTGACAAAAAAACCGGAAAAATCCTCTGGCAAACCTCCCCCCTCAAGGCCAAACTGGAACCGATCCATCGGCTGAACAGCCATTCGTCGGCAACTCCCGCATCGGACGGCAAACTTCTTTTCACGACATTCCTCTCCCATCCCGACATGCGTGTGTTTTGCCACGATCTGGATGGACGATTACTCTGGGAAGCGACGCCGGGAACACTCCTTTCCAAGCATGGTTTTTGCAGTTCTCCGATTATTTTCAAGGACACAATCATCCTCAACGGTGACCAGGACGCGGATGGCTACCTGATCGCCTATGAAAAGGAGACCGGCAAAGTCCGTTGGCGAATGGAACGGCCCAACAAAACCCGAAGCTATTGCACGCCATTTTTGTTGGCGGATCCGGAAGACCCAACCATAACCCAGTTGATTCTGTCGGGAAGCAAATGCGTCGCGGGTTATGACGCCGCCTCGGGAAAACAACTCTGGATCCACAAGGGCCCAACGGAGCAATATGTTGCAAGCCTGGTGCATTCGGAGGGGATCCTGTTTCTTAGCACGGGATTCCCGGAATACCACCTCATGGGCTTACGGGCGGACAGCCGGGGGGACATTACGCGCACAGACAAGGTGGCCTGGCACATCCCCCACCAGGAAAACGGCCCCAAAGGCGCGAGCTATGTCCCATCGCCTGTCGCGGCGAAAGATCTTTTTTTTGTGGTTTCTGATCCGGGTTGGCTTGGTTGCATCGAAGCCAAAACGGGAAAAAGGCTCTGGATGAACCGATTGGGCAAACATCACAGCGCCTCCCCGATTATTTCCCAAAAGCGGATGTATTTTCCCGATGATGAGGGAATCACCTGGGTGGTTGAGGCTGGCCGGGAATTCATGGTCCTCGCCCGAAACAAAATCCCCGATGAAATTTACGCCTCACCCGCGGCATCGGATGGGCACCTCTACATTCGCGGGCTGAAATATCTTTGGGCGGTGGGGCCATAACCCCTTTCCCTGACGGTTTATTTTCCAAGGAGTCCGGTTGCCATGTTTTTTTCCAATTGTTTGGCCCTCCTGCTTCTCGCGCCCATGCAGGAGACCAATCCGCCCCAACGAGGCCTTCCCGCGGCCTCCCCGACAGGAAAAGAGTACATTTACGAATCGGCTCCGTTTCCGGAGTGCCACGCCTCGACGCTTCTTGAGGTTCCCGGCGGCCTTCTCGCATCCTGGTTTGGTGGCACCAGGGAAAAAGACCCTGATGTGGGAATCTGGATGTCGCGCAAAACCGAAAAGGGGTGGTCGCCCCCTGTGGAGATCGCCGATGGGGTTCAATCCGACGGCAGGAGGCACCCCTGCTGGAACCCGGTCCTTTGCCGTGTGCCCGGCAAGATTGTTCTCTTTTACAAGGTTGGTCCCAATCCTGACATGTGGTGGGGGGTGCGCAAGGAATCAGGCGACGAGGGAAAAACCTGGTCGAAAGCCATACCTCTGCCCGAGGGTTTCCTTGGACCTGTGAAAAACAAGCCCGTCACCCTGCCCTCTGGAGATCTTCTTTGCCCATCAAGCACGGAAACCCCTGAAGACCCGGGCCAATGGCGGATACATTTCGAAAAAGTCGACTCCAGCCTGTCGACTTGGGTCCGCATCGTTCCCGCCGCGGGAAATCCCCCCATCGAAGCCATTCAGCCAAGCGTCCTTTTTCTTGGCGGATCCAAACTCCTGGCTCTGGGGCGCTCCAAACAGGGAAAACTCTTCGTCACCTCCTCGCAGGATCAAGGCGATCTTTGGTCGGAATTGGGTTTACTGGATGTTCCCAACCCCAACTCCGGAACGGATGCCCTCACCCTGAAGGATGGCCGCCACCTCCTCGTTTATAACCCGGTCAACAAAGGGCGAACACCGCTTTCGGTCGCGGTTTCCGGTAATGGAACCACCTGGAAAAAATTCCTCGATCTGGAAACCGAGCCGGGCGAATACAGCTATCCAGCCATCATCCAGACCTCCGATGGAAAGGTTCATATTCTTTACACCTGGAAGCGAAAAAAAATCGCCCATGTGACAATTGACCCCAAACAAATCCCCTGATTTTTCCCATTTTCTTAAATGTTTTTTCACAAAAAACACATATTAATCGTAGATGATAGGCTCAACGATTCCAGACGCAACGGCGACGGAAAATCCCCGTAGGGGACCTATCTATGGAAATACTGATTGCTACGGATGCTTGGCTCCCCCAGGTAAATGGCGTAGTTAGAACCCTTTCCACCACCATTGATTACTTGGGCGCGATGGGTTTCAAAGCCAGAGTGATTCACTCAGGAATGTTTTCCTGTATTACCTATCCTTTTTATGCTGACATAAAATTGGCTTTTGCCACTCGAAAGCGGATGGATGCCATTGTTGGAAGACAGCCACCGAGTTTTGTGCACATCGCAACAGAAGGCCCAGTAGGCTGGGCCATGCGTTCACTTTGCATTCAAAAAGGCTGGGCGTTTTCCACCGCATTTCACACCAATTTTCCCGAATACCTTGCAAAATTCCCTGGAGTGCCCCGATCCTGGACCTGGAATATCCTGAAAAGATTTCACCACGCTTCCGCCAGAACGATGGTTGCGACCCAGTCTATCCGCCAGCAATTGATCACCCAAGGGTTCGATCCGAAAAGGTTGGTATTTTGGGGCCGTGGAGTGGATACCAAGCTTTTTCAGCAAAAACCCAAAGCCTTGCGTACCAAACCAATCGCCATTTATGTTGGCAGGGTTTCCGCGGAAAAAAGCATCGATGATTTCCTCGGTATGGATCGCCCTGTCGAAAAATGGGTTGTGGGTGATGGCCCTGACCGAATAAGGCTCCAACGAAAATATCCCGGGGCCCGATGGTTTGGTTGGCAGAAAGGGGAAAACCTTGCAAAGCTATACGCCGAAGCGGATGTTTTAGTTTTCCCCTCTAGAACAGATACTTTTGGTTTGGTGATGATCGAGGCTATGGCATGTGGGCTGCCAGTTGCCGCTTACCCCGTTCCCGGCCCGGTAGATATTGTGATTCCGGGAACAGGGGTTCTTAGCCACGATTTGGGCCTTGCCTTGGATGAAGCTTTGAATTGTGACCCCGGTTTTTGCAGGGAATATGCCGAAACCCATTCGTGGGAGAAATCTTCCCGCCAATTTCTTCGCAATCTTGTGTTTACCACCGAACAACCAAAAAGAGAAATCCTTGTCGCATAATTTTATACTCAACTATAGACGGTTTTTCTGATCAATTCCTTTGCCCGTGCCCCACTGGGGATCTATCAAAAACCCTGCATGGCCCATTTGCA